>NZ_QROG01000007.1:0-99462 GCF_003474585.1 Collinsella sp. AF39-11AT
ACATTAAGTGCTTTCCTTTGCGTGCGGAACTCGCGACAAACTTAACCCCCGCCCCCAGCCCCGGAGACCCTCCCTGCCGTCACTTTGTTCGAGTCGTTGTTGTTCCTCGCCGCTTCCGCGGCTCGAGGTCCCCGTTCTCCTCGGCGGGGTTGTCTAAGGTTGTCGCTGAAGCTCTGCCTTTTGTTGCGGTTACTCCAAGTCAATAAACTTGGTGCTTAGGATCTTGCCGTCTTTAACGAGCATTCTGGCCATGGTGGGGCCTCGGGTGCCTCTGGGATAGCTGGCGCTGCCCGGGTTGAGGACTAGGCAGCGGCCCACTTGGGCTTCTTTGGTTGCGTGGGTGTGGCCGTTGATGGCTACGTCTACGGATCCCACCGGAAGGTCTTCGCGGTAGTGGGCTACGGCGAATTTGAGGCCTTCGTAGGTAAAGAGCGCAAGACGGTCTACATCGGGGCCGTAGTCGCGGTAGTAATCGTTGTTGCCCAATACGGCCCGCACGGGGGCGATGGTGCATAGGTGCTCGTAGTCCATCTCTGACGTAAGGTCGCCGGCGTGGATGATCAGGTCTGCGCCCTCAAGCTCATCCAAGAGCGCAGGCGATAAATAGCCGTGGGTGTCCGAGATGATGTCGATGCGCTTGGCGCTTGCGCTGTTCATGGGATCCCTTCCGCAAAAAACGATTCGGCAGATACATACAAAAAAGGCCCCACGGCCCCGCAGACGATGGGTCTACAGGGCTGCGGGGCCAGTGTGCTAGAGACTCAGAGCCTTCTTGAGCGGCACGACGCGGCGGCGCGAAACCGGCACGCGTTCGTCGACGCCCGTAATGCCCAGCTGGATGGCGCCCGAGGGCACCGTCTCAACGTCCGTGACGCACGCTAGGTTGACGATATAGCGGCGGTGAACACGGAAGAAGCCAAAGTCGCAGAGCTTGGCCTCAAACTGCGCCAGCGAGGTCGTCGACAAAAAGCGATCATCGACGGTATAGATGCAGGAGTAATCGTCCTTTGCCATGATAAAGCGGATGTCATCCACGGGAATGAGCACCTTGCGGCCGCCCTTTTCCACCGGGATACGCTCGATGGTCACTTTGCTGTCCGTAACCGGCTTGGCGCGTTGCATGACCTTCTCGATCGCGCGATCCAGGCGTGCCTCCTCAACCGGTTTCATTAGGTAATCGACAGCATCTACGTCGAACGCCTCGACGGCATGATCGCTATACGCGGTCACAAACACAATCGCCGGCGGATTTTTGAGCTTATGCAGCGCCTCGGCAAGTTGCAGGCCCGAGGCACCGGGCATCGAGATATCGAGAAACACGACATCCACGCGACTTTCCATAAGCATCTCGATGGCGGAGCGGACGCTCGACGCCTCCGTGATCGTGCCGATCTTGCCCGTTTGCTCGAGCAGGAAGCGAAGCTCCGAGCGAGCCGGCGCCTCATCATCCACAATCATCGCACGCAGCATAGGGATAAAACCTTTCGTCAACTAACTACGCCGGGCATCCGTCGCATGACGTTGAGCCCGTAGCCTTTTATTTTACTCTTGAATGTCAAAGATGCTCTCTGACAAATCAAGATGAAGGAGCACTTTGGTGCCCTTGCCCGGCGCCGATTCGACACGCGTATAGGAGTGCGGCCCATAAAAGCGATGGATGCGCTCCGAAATATTGTGCATGGCCACACCGGCGCCGCCACCCTGGGGAGAGCTGGCGTCGGGACGGGCAGAGCGCTCGTCAAACAGTCTGGCGGCGGTACCCTCATCCATGCCCACGCCATTATCGGCCACGGCAATCAAGATTGCATCCTCGCCGTCTTGGTGAACGGTCACGTCGATCCTCAGGGCGTCGTCATCGCCCATACCATGACGTACGGCGTTCTCGACAATCGGCTGGATCACGAACGCCGGCACCAGCGTATCTTCCACGTCCTCGGACACATCGAACGTCGCAAGCACGCGGTCCTCGCCAAAGCGGGCCTTCTCAAAGGTAAGGTAGCGCTTGGTCTGTGCGACCTCGCGCGAGACCGGAATAAGCGATCCCGAGTTGTCGAGCGTGGCACGATAGAACGATGAGAACTCACGAAGCAGTTCGCGGGCCCGCAGCGGGTCGGTGCGCGTAAACGATGCAATGGTGTTCAGCGTGTTGAACAGGAAGTGCGGGTTAATCTGCGCCTGCAGCGCACGCACCTCGGCGCGCGCCGTGAGCTCCTTTTGCACCTCGAGCTCGTGGATGGCGAGCTGCGTGGACAAGATCTCGGCAAAGCCCGAGGCAAGCGCGTACTGGGTACGGTCGACGGCGCGCGGGGTCTTGTAGTAGAACTTGAGCGTACCGACGGTACGATCGCCCACCTTGATGGGGGCGATAATGCCGGCGGGGACTTGGTTGTGCGAGCCGTCCGAGCCCACGACATCCACCATACGGTTGAACGACTGCACGATGCCATGTTCGATAACGTAGCGTGTGGCAAGCGTGTGGATGGGAGTATCGGGCAGCAGTTTTTCCTCAAACTCGCCCGCGCAGGCAAGCACGTTGTCCTCGTCGGTGATGGCCACCGTCATGGCGCGCGTCTCGGGCAAAATGCGCCGGCACACCAAACGCGCCGACTCCTGCGTCAGACCGCCCTTAATGTCCTCGAGCATGGCCGAGGCCACCGAGAGCGTCTCCTCGGTGTACTGGGAGCGCACCGAATCGGGATTGAGCGTCAAAAAGATAAAGATGCACAGAAAGATGCACAGCAGCGCGCAGGCAATCACCGTGGCGATCGGCTCGATACCGGTCACCAAGGCGAAAATAAAGTACACCAGCACGCAAATGGCGCAGGCGACGGCAATGATGCGAAAGATTGATATTGAACTATCGCGCTGGGCGCGGCGGTCGATCATTCGGCCCCCTCCAGAATACTGATCAGTTGTGCGTCACGCCAAAGCCCGTCCATAATCTTGGGCCAAAAGCTCTGGAAACGCAGATAGCTTGCAGCGTTTTGGCGCGCATAGGCCTTTGCCTCGTCGATACCATGGCGCCAGATGCGCAGGTAGCCCTCATGCTCGCGGGTAAACACGCTGCGGACCATAGCGGTCTTGCGCACGCGGTCGTCGAGCTCGCGCGAAATCCACGGGCCCGGGTAGGGCATGAGCGATGCCGCCGTAACGGGGATGAGCTCCTTTTGATGCGCGGCGAACGTCAACTTGGCCCGTTCGTAGTACCAACGGTATACATCCTGCATAAAGCGCGGTGAGCGCTTTTCGGACTCCGGAGGCAGATGGCGCACGGTCCACTCGTTATCAAACCACACGTCGTAGCCAAACATACGCATGTTAAAGAGGTAATCCAAGTCCTCGCCGCGGGTGATAAACGGGTCAAAGGCCACACGCGTAAAGGCGCGGGCGTGCAGGGCCATCAGGCCGCCGCACACGTAGTTGGAGCGCGAGATGCGGGTGCCCGAGAGCGCCTTTTTCATCCAACGGTTGAACTCGATGCGCTTGGTCCACCAACGATGGCAGATGCCCGCCTTGTCCGTGGGAGCCAGCGGCGAGCCGTCGCGATCGTAGAAATAGCCGCTCTTGACCAAGATCGGCAGGCCCTGGCGCGTCTGCTGACCCAGCGCGTAGGTCGCGCGCTTCATAAAGTCGGCATCGATGACAGTCTCATCGTCATCCAAAAAGATAACCGCGTCATGCCCCAGCACAGCGGCACAGGCTAGCCCCATGTTGCGGATGGCACCGTAGCCTCGCAGGCTCACGCACTCGCCCGAACCCTTGGGCGCGATCTGAGCAACCCGGTCTGCGATGCGCGAGGCCTGGGTGTTGGTGACAACGGTGACCTTGAGCGTGGGATGCGCGTCGACAATCTCGTGCACGCGCAGCGACACATCGGCTGTGGCAGAAACAGGACAGACCACCAAAAGGATGATGCGCGGGATGTCGCACACCTGCTCAAGCGAGGCCAGGCAGCGGTCGAGTTCGGGATTGTCGGCGTTGAGTCGCGTCGAATGGTCATAGGTGCCAGGGGCGTTTGCGCAAGCGTCATCGCCCGCCCAATACGTTGGAATCACGACCGTGGCGTTCATGCCTTACCCTCCCTGCAACACAAAAACGGGACGCCGCCAAACACAGGCGACGCCCCGCGACCTAGCTGATTCCATCATACCCACTTGGGCAAATCATTGCTCGCAAGTCGCAATGTTTATTGCGGATAACCCCAAAAGAGTACCGTGGACAGGCACAATAGCCGCTCGCTCCTATGCGGCATGCTCTGCCGCCCGAGTCATGCGGGACAGGCGGACCAGTAGCATAAAGCCAACGACCAGCAGCACGCCAATGGAAAGGACGCCCAGCGACGGGTTGCCGGTCAGCGAGGTGACGACCGACACCAGGAAGGTGCCCATAACGCTTGCATAACGACCAAAGATGTCAAAGAAGCCGTAGTACTCGTTGGACTTTTCCTTGGGGATAATGCGGCCAAAGTAGCTACGGCTGAGCGCCTGCACACCGCCCTGGAACAGGCCGACCATAATGGCAAGCACCCAAAACTCAAAGGCAGTCTTGAGGAAGAACGCGGCAAAGAGCACGATGCCCATGTAGGCGGCGACTGCCACCAAGATCATATTGAGCGTGCCCACGCGGCCGGCGAGCTTACCGTAGATGATGGCGGACGGGAAGGCCACAAACTGCGTAACGAGCAGAGCCAGCACCAGTTGGGTCGAGTCGATGCCCAGAGCCGATCCGTAGCTGGTTGCCATGGAAATAACCGTGTGCACACCGTCGATGTAGAAGAAGAACGCGATCATGTAGACCAGCACGGTCTTATTGTGGGCGATCTCACGCATGGTGTGTCCGACCTCGGAGAACACACCGCCCACGATGTGGCCAATAGTATCCTCGGGACCGCGCTCGCGACCGTACTTTTGCTTATAGGCGCGAATGAGCGGCAGGGTAAAGATGAGCCACCAGGCACCAGTGATGATAAACGACAGACGCGTTGCCAGCATGGTGGGGATGCCAAGAGCGGGGCCACCCATGATGAGCGCCAGGCAGATGACGAACGGCACGGTGGAACCGATGTAGCCCCAGGCATAACCCGAGCTGGACACGGCGTCCATGCGCTCGTCGGTGGTAATGTCAGGCAGCATGGCGTCGTAGAACGTCATAGAAGAGTTAAGGCCGATGGTGCACAGCACGTACACGGTCAAAAATGCCATGGCGGACATTGGGATAGCCTGCGCCAGGCAAAGCACCAGGCCCGTGAGGAAGAAGCCCAAGAAGAACTTGATCTTGTTGCCGGCGTAGTCGGCAAGTGCGCCCAGAATGGGCATGAGCATGGCGATGACCAGCGAGGCGATCGTCTGCGCATTGCCCCAAGCGACCACCAGGTCGGCCGAGGAAGCGCCGGTATTGATGGCGTTAAAGTAAATGGGCACCACCGAGGTATTGAGCAGCACGAGGGCCGAATTGCCCACATCGTACATAACCCAGTTACGCTCGAGCTTGGTGTATTTCATGGACAGGGACCCTTCGTATTTGCCCGATATGCAGTTAGTTCATCGTACCCCAATTGTCCAGAAGCACCGGTAAGGATTCGGCAAAGGGGCACGCATGAGCCCTATTCCTCGCGGTCGAACTCCTCATCGGCATTGAGCACGCGACCGCTGTAATTGACATGGTTGGTCACGGCTTCCATATCGCCGGTCTCGATAAAGCGGGCAACCGTGCACTCGTAATCGAGCAGCGCGCGGTCAAAGACCTCGGGAAAGCTCTCGGTCGAGACTTCATCTGTAAAGGGGTTCTTCCATGCCAAGTGGCCCAGGTTGCCGGTACGCTCGGGCAGCTCGGTCGTCACGCGGTGCGCAAGGCCGTCGAGCAGCGAGTAGTCGTGCACCAAGCCCTCAACCAGCGAGATCGCGCGCGTCTTTGCGGAGCCGGCCGGCTCAATCGCGCGGTAAAGTCGCTGCATATTGGCAACGGCAGCACCGTACTCCCCCGCCGGAATGTCAATGCCGTACACGCGTCCGGCAACATAGCTCATCAGCACGCCGGCCACGCGATTGATGCGATCGGTGGTGACGATCTCGCCCGCCGGCGGGTAATCGTCAACCGTAGCGCCATCGCGTTTAAGCTGCAGCATCAGTACATCCAGGTCGCTCTCGATCACGGCATGGACCTGACTGCTCGAATCCTCAAGCTCTGAATCGGACTCCACGATGCCAAACTGTTGCTCATAGACAAAGGGGTGAGCGTTGCGGTCGAGCACGTAATGAGACAGCAGGCCCAGCGCAAAGGCACGACCCAAGCTGGCGTCGCGCGGCAGCAGATGCGACACGCCATCGCGCAGGCACGCGAACTGGCGAGACATGCGCGACCGATGCATGACCTGCGCCAGCAGCGTGCAGTCGGAAACACGCGGTGTCAGAATGTGAAAGAAAAACGGGTCGGGGCCTTGGTTGCCCAAGATAAAGGCAATGCGCTCTTCATCGGACGTGATGACGCCCTGCGGAAGACGGTCGATGCTTTCCTCGCCAAACAGATGATGGGTGATAAGCGCGGGCATAATGATCCTTTCGATTTCATTCGATGCCACCCATTATGCCCACCGCGCGCCCATGCCAAACCTGCGATGGTAAACGACGGCACGCAAGCCTCTTACGCAAGCCCCAGGTGCGACTTGACCTCGGCGGCACGACGACGGGACACCGGCACCGTCGAGCTCACGCGGTCGAGCCTGAGCTCCATCAACCCCGTGGAGCCAATCTCAACATTGTGCACGTCTTCCAAATTGACCAGATAGCTGCGATGAACGCGAATAAAGCCCTCGGAGCCCAAGCGACGTTCGAGCGAAGAGATCGACTCATTGATCAGATATGTTCCCTCGGCGCAGACGGCGTTGCAAAAATCGGCACGCGCCTCAAAGTAGCAGACATCCGCCACGGGGATGAACACCTTTTTGCCCCCGCGATCCACCGTCAGACGCAAGGGCTGGCGCGGAGCATGGACGACACGACGAACGCCCAGGGCGGCCTCGATCTTATCGAGCGCCTTTGACAGGCGGGCATCCTCGACCGGCTTGACGACGTAATCAATGGCATCGAGGTTATAGGCATCGGCCGCATACTCGGCAAATGCCGTCACAAACACCACGACCGGCGGCGTTTTTAGGTTCTGCAGCGTCTCGGCAAGCTCGATTCCCGAGCGGCCGGGCATCGTGATATCCAAAAACAGCACGTCGGGCTTGTTCGACAGAATCGACTCCACGGCCTCGGTGACATTGCCCGCCTCGGCAATCTGTCCCACACGTGCATCCTTTTCCAGCAGATAACGTAGCTCAGCCCTAATAGGAGGCTCGTCATCAACCACCAAGATGTTCCATCCCTCGGACATATGCGCTTCCCCTCTTTTTTTCTCTCAATCCAACCGCGCGCTACACCTTCATCGGCGCCGGCTCATGCGGCTCGCCGTTCAGCTCGACGATGACCTGCGTTCCCACGCCCTCCTGGGACTTCACGCGCATGCCAGAATCTTCTCCGTAAAAGAAATGGATGCGCTGAAGCACGTTGAAGAGCGCCAGGCCGCAGCCTCGCTTGATGGAGCCGTCGGCGGTAATGCTCTCGGGCTCCTCTCGGCGATGCTGCTCAAACAGATGCGCGCAGACTTCTTCGCTCATACCGATGCCGTCATCTTCGACGATGATCTCCAAGCCGTCATCGGTCTCAAAAGCCCTAACATGAATAGAAAGCGGCTCGGTCTCGCGCTGCGCATGCTTGATGCAGTTTTCGAGCAGCGGCTGCAAGATAAACGGCGGCACCATGCTGTCGCGCACCTCAAAGTCGATATCGACCGAGACGCGCAGACGGCCGTCGCCATACCGGGCCTGCATAAGGTTGATGTAACGAGTGCCCTGTTCCACCTCGTGCTCGAGCGTTGTGAGGGTATCGGAATCGGACAGTGTCTGACGGTAGTAATTGGAAAAGTCGATGAGCAGCGACCTGGCCTTGTCCGGCTCGGTACGCACGAGCGACACGATGGTGCTGATGGTGTTAAACAGAAAATGAGGATCGACCTGCGATTGCAAGGCGCGCAGCTCCACGCGGGCTGTGAGCTCGTCCTGGCGCTCGAGCTCAAAGCTGGCGAGCTGCGTGGAGATGAGATCGGCAAAACCCGAGGCCAACGCCGTCTGGCGCATATCGATGCTGCTCAGGCGGGGATAATACAGCTCGAGCGTACCCACGCAATGCCCGCGCACGGTAAGCGGCGCGACAATGCCGGCGCGCAGGCGGGGAAAATAGCCGTCCGTCTCATTGGAGGCGTCGCGCGAAAATACACTCTGCTCGCCGGACTCGATCACGTTGAGCGTGGTCTTGAGTACAACCGGGGTGCCGGCAGGGCACTTTGCCGAGTCCTCGCCCCAGCTTGCCAACACCTGTTTGCCATCGGTAAAGCAGATGGCAGAGGCGATGGTCTCGGACAGGATAATTTTAGAGGCGCCCAGGGCCGCTTCGGGCGTAAGGCCGCGCGACGTGTAGGCGAATATTTTTGATGCGATGGCGAGCGTACGGTCGGTTGCGCTCGATGTGAGGTCGTCGGGGACCACAAAGACATACGAGAAGAAGAAGCACAGCATGACCAGACCGGCAATAACGACAACGCCCGGAACGGGATTGGGATTATCGGTTAAATCCCAGATAAGCAGCAGGATAAGCGCCGGAACGACAATACCGAGCAGGATGGCCTGAACAACATGCTGGGCCGTACGAAAGACCTTGGTAGAGTTGTAGCTCTTGCCCAGAATCAGCCTGTTTAAATCCACCGTCATCCCCTCTTGTCCTTAGCACCCATAGCAATAAAGAGGGCCGCAAGCGACCCTCTCCATTGCATTATGCAATCAAAAACTGTGTTTTACATCAAGCCATCGACAAACGGTATCTTAGGCGCTGTATTTGTTAGCCTCACCAAAAGTGCCAGCCTCGATGATCCAGCCATCCTTCATGATGACGTCCATGTTGTCGGTGTTGAGCACGTGGATGTCGGCGGCGACGTCACCGTTGACAACCAGCAGGTCGGCGCACTTGCCGGCCTCGATGGAACCGGTCTCGTCCTCGATGTGGCACATCTTGGCACCGTTGAGGGTGGCGCAGGTGATGGTCTCGACCGGAGTGAAGCCGATCTTGTCGACGAACTCGTACATCTCCTCGATGGAGCAGGTGCCGTACGGGGTGACGAAGGAGAAGGAGTCGGAGCCGATCGTCATGACGACGCCGCGCTTCTTGGCCTCGCGCAGGCAGTCGTAGTTGCGCTGCAGCTCCTTCTCGACCAGGGTGCCCTCGTACTTGTCGTGCAGCTCGGGGACGTAGACGGGCGGATAGGTGGCGTACCAGGTGGGCAGGAAGGCGATCGTCGGGGTGAAGAAGGTGCCCTGCTCGGCCATGAGGTCCATGGTGCGCTCATCGATATCGAAGCCGTGAATCAGCTGCTCGCAGCCAAAGCGAACGGAGTCGTAGGCGGCGGCGTGGTTGTTGTAGCAGTGACTCCACACGGGGATGCCGACCATCTTTGCCTCTTCGACCACGGCCTGGATCTCCTCGGAGCAATAGTGCTGGTCGCGACCGGAATCCCAACGCCAGATGCCGCCACCGGTAGCCCAGATCTTGATGGCATCGGGGTTCTCGCGCAGGCGACGACGGACGGCCTTGCGCAGATCCCAAGGACCATCGACCTGGTCGCCCCAGGGATGGGATTCCTTGTTGAGCTCCTGGGTGCAGTGGTGGGAGTCACCGTGGCCGGCAACGCGGCAGAAGCCAAGACCAGTGGCCAGAACGCGCGGGCCCTTGAAGACGCCCTTGTCGATGCAGTCGCGAATCTGGATACCAAAGCGGCCGATCTCGCAGACGGTGGTGAGGCCGTGGGTGAGGCAGTCGTAGGCCTGCTTGACGGCGACGGCCTGCTTCTCGAGGAGCGGCTGCATGACCCAGTCGGTGTCATCGTCGGTCAGGTTGCCCGAGAAGTGCAGGTGGGTGTCGATCAGGCCGGGAAGGACGGTCTTGCCGGCGGCGTCGATAACCTCAACGCCCTCGGGAAGGTCCTGCATAGTACCGGCATACTCGATCTTGCCGTTGTCGTCGACGAGAACGAGGGAGTTCTCGACCGGCTCGGCACCGGTACCGTCGATGAGCTTGCCGCCAACGATTGCATACTTAGTGGACATGGTTCCTCCTTATGGATCCATATAGTGGGCGAGGCCATGTTGGGTTATGGCCTCACAAAGCTACCCAAGTGGTGCCGGGTTCGGTGCGCGGAAGAGAGGGGTCCGCGCACCCGATCCGCCCCGGCTAGGCGTTATTTTTTGCGGGAATTGGTGAAGGCCATGAGGGCCAGGCCAACGGCCAGCCAGCCGATCACGATGCTCCACTCCACCATGTTGAGGGAGGCGGGAGAGAACGGGACCACGAGCAGGCCGATGATGACGGCGCAGGCAGCGACAGCGAGGCTGATGCCAAACTTGCCGCCGGGCACCTCGTAGGGACGAGGCAGGTCGGGCTCGGTGAAGCGCATGCGCAGGCAAGCGAGGGCGACCATGCCGCAGGAGAAGATGAAGGCGAGAGCCGACACGTTGGTCAGAGGGATGAGCATGTTCTTGCCCAGGAACGGACCGATGACGGTGATGACGCCCAGGACGGCGCAGGCGAGCTTGGGAGCGCCGGACTTGGGATCGACCTCGGCGAACTTCTCGGGCAGCTGGCCCTTGCGGCCCATGGCAAGCATGATGCGGCTCGTGGCGCCGTAGAAGGAGTTCATCGGGCCCATGGGTCCAAGCGTGGCGATGACGAGCATGGCCAGGTACAGGAGCATGTTGATGCCCTTGAGGCAGGCAAGCGCGGGAACCGGGCTCTTAACAAACTCATGCCAGTCGAGGATGGTGCCGAACGAGTAGATGCAGACCATGTAGAAGCCGCCGGCGGCCAGCAGGGCCAGGGAGATGATCTTGCCGAACTTGTTCCAGTTGAGGCCCTCGGCTGCTTCCTCAGCCTGCTGAGGAATGGTATCGAAGCCGGCGTAGAAGAACGGGGTCAGAACCAGGACCGACACGATGCCGGCGAACAGGCTGGTGCCCTCGGTAGCGGGCTTGCCGCCGCCAGCACCGGTGACCTGGGAGAACACGGGCATGGCGTGTTCCGGCGAACCGGTGAACAGCGAGACACCCATGGCGAGCAGCATGCCGCAGAGCAGAGCCTTGGTCAGGAAGGCCTGGAGCTTGGCGGCCGAGCTGGCACCGCGGAAGTTGAGGAAGATGACGTAGACTGCAAAGCCGAGCGCGATTAGCGTCGGGAACAGGTAAACGTCGGCGCCCAAGATGGTGTAGAGCTTGACGGCGCGCAGCCACTCAAGACCGGGCAGGCTGCCGAACATCTCGGACACGAGGGTCGAAATGGCGATGGCCTCCCACGGGCACAGGATGCCGTTGCCCAGGGCCAGGAGCCAACCGGTGATGTAGCTCAGCGTACGGCCAAAGCTACGGTCGACATACTCGACGATGCCGCCCGAGATGGGGATAGCAGCCGTGAGCTCACCGAAAACAGCTCCGACGGGCACGAGGAAGATTGCACCCAAGAGGAATGCGATCATAGCGGGAACGGGACCGCCGCCCACGACCATCCAGTCGCCGACCTGCAGGACCCAACCAGTACCGATGATGGCACCGAAACCGATGGTGAAGAAGTTCCAGAGCGAAAGCGTTTTCTTCATGCCACCGTTACCTTCGACTGCAACTTCTGCGTTCTTGTCCGCCATTGTTCCCCTCCTTTCCTTATTGACGCCTCTTTGGCGTCACCCCTTGCGCGGTCTGTTTTGCCGCGCGCTTTTATTTCGTGGCTTTAAGATACGGCCTTGGCACAGCAGCGCCGCTTGTGGCTCGACCGAAGGCAGAACTGCAAAACGAGCGGCGCCGTTTTTGGGACGAACGGAGGAAGACGTCATTCGTCTTGGACGCTTTCATCTTGGCTGCTTTTGAATACCTGTTGCCGTGACGCTTGGCGCGCGGCGCGGCAACGTTCATACCATTTGTCAGGCTTTTGGCGCACATGCCCATGTGTCGTGCATCTTTTTATGTAGGATAGACAAGTTACACATGAGGCAAGGTGATTCGAATGGCATATGGATACAATGACGGCGACCAACGGCCACAAAGCGTGCGCCTTGCCGGCCGCACCACGCCAACGCCCAGAAGCACCTCCGACAACGACAACCCGCAGCGCCCCCAAGAGCAGCTCGGGGCTTCTTCGCGGCAACAAAGCCGTACCGTGCAGCAGTCAGACCGAATGAGTACGAGCACACGCCAACGCCAGACCGACACATCGCAGCCACGCCGCTACGATCGCCGTAAGACCGACTACTACGTTAAGCGCTCCTTTTCGCGACCTCAACGCGATCGCGGCAATTCCGCCCCTCGCCCCGCGTCGCACACCACAAGTCACGCGCTTCCGGCCCGCCGCCTACGCCTTGCGTTTTGCTCCATCGCCGCCTGCCTCGTCTTTGTGTTTTTGGGATCCTGTATCTCTCACGGATCAGCCGGTCTCGAGCCCACTGCCGAGGACAAGCTGCTTAAAGCTCCCGTCGCACCCGGTTACTCCTTTGCGTTCTCGACCCCACGCTCGCAGTGGTAGGCCGGCACCATGCCCCACATCTACCAAATTGACCCCGCATGGTCGGAGCTGCCCTATGCCGGTGGCACTATTCGCGAAAACGCTTGCGGCCCCACTTGCCTCACCATGGTCTATATCTTTAAGACCGGCCACACCGATAAGACGCCGGTCGATATATGCGCACTGGCCGAAGCCGGCAACTACGCCCCCACTGGTGCCACCGAGTGGTCGTTTATGACAGGCGGTGCGTGGCAGCTGGGGCTCAACGGAACACAGCTCTATAACAATCGCGAATCGATTACCCAAGCACTTCGCTCGGGTGCGCCCGTCATCGCCGCAGTGCGCCCCGGTACGTTTACCAACGTAGGCCACTACATCGTGCTCTACGGCATCGACGATGCCAACCAGATTGGCGTCTACGACCCCAACTCGGCCAGCCGCAGCGCCCGCCGCTGGGGCGTGGTGGAGGTCCTCAACGAAATCGAAGCCATGTGGGCCTACTACTAGTCATTGGGCACTCATTGGGGACAGACTTAAATGAGTAGTCCCAGATTGCCAGGAACCGCCGGTACGGAAAGCGCATCCCACTTTGGAACTCAATGGTGAGATGCGCTTTCCGCTAGCGGTCCGTTTGGGAAACAACATCCCGCTTTTCGGCCAAATTCGGGGATGCATTTTCCCGTTGAGGACCTCAAGGGAAACTAGATCCCGTTTTGGACGTTCATTCTGGGATGCACTTTCCGCAGTTGATTGGTGCTACTCATTTAAGTCTGTCCCTAATGACTAGCTGAATAGCAAAAGCCCCGCAGTCGGAGCGGACTGCGGGGCTCATGAAGAGAGGCTAGTCTGTGGGCGCTTTGCCTGGCGCCCACGGGAGAGGCAACAGAGTAGGGACTACTCGTGAATGCGGGTACCGGAGAGGCCGGCCATGGTCTCGGCGGCCTTGTCCAGGGCGCCGATGATGCAGGTGCGGCCCTTGCGGGAACGGGCAAACTTGATGGCAGCGCGGACCTTGGGCTCCATGGAACCCTTGCCGAACTGGCCCTCGTCGGCCAGGCGCTCGGCCTCGTCGGCGGTGAGGTCCTCGAGCTCCTCCTGGTTGGGCTTGCCAAAGTTGATGGCGACATGCTCAACGGCGGTCAGCAGGAACAGGACGTCGGCGTCGCAGTCCTCGGCCAGCAGCTCGCCGCCCAGGTCCTTGTCGATAACGGCGGGAACGCCCTTGTAGCAACCCTTGTTCTCGTAGTCGCGGACGACGGGGATGCCGCCGCCACCGCAGGCGATGACGATGAACTCGTTGTCGAGCAGGTTGAGGATGGAGTCAGCCTCGACGATCTTCTTGGGATCGGGGGAGGCGACGACGCGACGCCAGCCGCGGCCGGAGTCCTCGACGAAGACCTTGGAGGGATCCTCGGCCATGAACTCCTTGGCCTGCTCCTCGGTGTAGAAGGGGCCGATCGGCTTGGTCGGGTTCTTGAACGCGGGATCATCCGGATCGCACTCGATCTGGGTGACGACGGTGGCGGCGTGCCAACGCTTATAGCGCTTGTGCATCTCGCGGCCGATGCCCTGCTGCAGGTGGTAGCCGATGTAGCCCTGGGACATGGCGCCGCACTCGGGCAGCGGCATCTCGGGGGTGCCGATGGCGTCGTGGGCGGCGGCGAAGGCGTTCTGGATCATGCCGACCTGCGGGCCGTTGCCGTGGGTGATGATGATCTCGTTGCCCTGCTCGATAAGACCAAGGAGAGCGTGGGCGGTGTTGCTCACGGCCTCGATCTGCTCGACGGGGTTGTTGCCGAGGGCGTTGCCGCCGAGGGCGACGACAATACGATCGGGCTTGCCAAGAGGCTTAGACATTGCTGGAATCCTTTCTGTAAAAGGCCTACAACCCATTAATAACCCGCGTCCGTGCGATACGCGAGTTTATTAAGGTTTATATTCTCTTTATCGCTCATTTTATTCATTTTGAAAATACCTAAGCGGCGAACGGTCGATTTTACCCGCTCAGCGTAAAGAAGCCCAGTTCAGGCATATCTACGCCATTTACGTGCAACTTTATTTAAATAGAGCAGGGATTAGACCAGATTATGCAAACTATATCTTTGCTAAACACAAAACGGACAGCGCAATATCTTACTCGCACTATACGCGATTCTATACATTAATTTGACGAGTATGCACCCCTGCAAAAACATGGGGCTTTTCATCCAACATAAGGGATAGCCGATCGCGCTTCACCCCGCGGCAAGCGACTGCGAGTTCGCAGTATGGAACTTTACCGTCGGCTTCTGCATGAACGCTGCCGACGCCCTTTCGCTCCTGCGCGCCCAAGCAGCCGAGAACGCTAACGGCGCCACTGTCAACCTGGCCACCCTCAACAACGGCGCCGCCAGCCTTTTCGCAAAGTACCGTGCTGGTTCGCTGGCTTTGAGGCCTAAGTGAGCTTTGCTATTTGCCAATTTTTGTATGATTTGGGTCAAATCTATTTGTCAATTTTTGTATGATTAGGGGCAAATCTATTTGCCAATTTTTGTCAATGAGGTGTTTTAATGCTACGCCGCAAAGTCACTGATAGGCTTTTGAGCTGGAAGAATAACTCCCATAAGGCCCTGCTTGTTACCGGTGCGCGTCAGATTGGCAAGAGCTATGCGATTCGCGCGTTTGGAAAGAGCAACTACGCTTCGTATTATGAGGTCAATCTGCTACTTGATGCCGAGGCAAGAGACGTACTTGTTGGCGCTAAGAACTCCATTGACTTCATCAACCGTGTGGCCCTTCTTGCGGATGCACCGCTTGTTGAAGGAGACACGCTTATCTTCGTCGATGAGATTCAGGAGTATCCGCAGATCGTTACACTTATGAAGGCGCTGGTCGAGGACGGACGCTTTAGCTATGTCTTCTCGGGGTCTATGCTTGGGACTGAGTTTAAGGGGATCTCTTCTTTTCCGGTAGGGTATGTCGAGCACATTGTTATGCGGCCGATGGATTTTGAAGAGTTTTGTTGGGCAAACAGCGTCAGCGAGAATGTGCTTGCAGACATCCGCAGCTGCCTTGTCGAGAGGCGTCCCGTCGAAAATTTTATTCATGAGGCGATGCTCAAAAACTTTAGAGCCTATATCGTTTGCGGCGGCATGCCGGAGGTCGTTCAGAACTATATCGATTCGGGCTATTCGCTCGTGAGAACGCGTGAGCTTCAAATTCAGCTAGTCGATCAGTACAAAAGCGATATCTCTAAATATGCATCGACTCGAGCGTTTAACGTTCGCTCCATTTTCGAGCAAATTCCCGTTCAGCTTGAGGCGGAGTCCCATCGCTTTATCGTCTCGTCTCTAGGCGAGGGAGCTCGTCTTCAAAAATACGAGCAGGATTTCCTATGGCTGGTGAACGCAGGCGTTGGATTGATGGTCCCCCAGGTGACGGAGGCACGAAGTCCTCTCAAGAGGACGGAGAAAACGACGGCCTTTAAACTATACGAGTCCGATACAGGTATGCTCGCATCGCGGTATCCCGGCAGCACGGCACGCGCCGTCTACCTTGACATGAAAACCCCCAACCTCGGCGGCCTCTATGAGAACGTGGTCGCACAGGAACTCGTTGCCCTCGGAGCAGATACGTGGTACTACCAAACGCGTGAGGTCGGTGAAGTCGACTTTGTAATCGAAGGTGCCCGCGGGCATGTTGTCCCAATCGAAGTCAAATCGGGCAAGAAAGTTCGAGCACATGCAGCCCTCGACCGTTTGATGAGTGTGGGCGAGTACAAAATTCCCGAGGCCGTTGTGCTGAGCCACGAAAACCTTTGCAAAGAGGGCAAGATCCTTTACGTTCCAATCTATATGACATTCTGTCTCGATGAGTTTATGGAAAAGGACGACCCCAACAACGATTTCTCGTTTGCACCCATATCCCTCTAGGCCATCTGGGTCCGCAACCAGGTCCCCCTCTATGCCCAAAGCAGCGCGTGGTTTCGCGGCAAAGCCGCGAAACAGCGACCGGGATAAAAGGCCCCACCAACCACGCCCCTCGTTCAGCCCCACAATCCGAGGACGTAGTCGTAGCAGGATCTGAGGTCTAACCTTCGCGGACACTCCGCAGGACGAAAGAACCCCCGCCGCACGTAGTGCGCAGCGGGGGTTCTTTCATGTCCGAGGACGTCCGCGAAGGTTAGCCCTCAGATCCTGCGGTGGGAGACCTAGGCCTCGTTGTACACCGTCTTGAGCTTCAGCAGGTGCTGATAGCGGTCCATAGCGGCCTGCTCATTCTCCTTGAAGAGCTCCTCGGCGCGCTCGGGGAAGGAACGCGTCAGCGAAGCGTAACGGGCCTCGTTCATCAGGAACTCCTGATAACCGCCCGCGGGCTCCTTGGAATCGAGTGAGAACTTCTTGCCGGCAGCAGCCTCGGGGTTGAAGCGGAAGAGGTTCCAGTAACCGCACTCGACAGCCTTCTTCATCTCGGCCTGGCAGTTCTGCATGCCGCCCTTCTTGATGGAGTGCATCTCGCAGGGGCTGTAGCCGATGATGAGGGACGGACCGTCGTAGGCCTCGGCCTCGTGAATGGCCTTGAGGGTCTGAGCCGGGTTGGCGCCCATGGCGACCTGCGCCACGTAGACGTAGCCGTAGCTCATGGCAATCTCGGCCAGGGACTTCTTCTTGGTCACCTTACCGGCAGCGGCGAACTGAGCGACCTGGCCCAGGTTCGAGGCCTTGGAGGCCTGACCGCCGGTGTTGGAGTAGACCTCGGTGTCGAAGACGAAGACGTTGACGTTGTGGCCGGAAGCCAGGACGTGGTCCAGGCCACCGAAGCCGATGTCGTAGGCCCAGCCGTCGCCGCCGAAGATCCAGAAGGACTTCTTGGTGAGGTAAGCCTTGTCGGCGAGGATTGCCTTGGAAGCGTCGCAGCCGCACTTCTCGAGCTCGGCAACGTAGGCAGCGGCAGCGGTCTTGGAGGCCTCGGCGTCGTTGACGGAGTCGATCCAAGCCTGACCGGCGGCCTTGAGCTCATCGGACGGACCATCGGCAGCGATGATGTCCTGGGTAGCGGCGATCAGCTTGTGCTGAACGGCCTCATAGCCAACGGCCATGCCCAGACCGTGCTCGGCATTGTCCTCGAACAGGGAGTTGTTCCACGCCGGGCCGTGACCGTCCTTGTCCTTGCAGTAAGGAGCGGTGGCAGCGGGGTTACCCCAAATGGAGGAGCAGCCGGTGGCGTTGGAAATGAACATGCGGTCGCCGGCGACCTGGGTCACCAGACGTGCATAGGCGGTCTCGGCACAGCCGGCGCAGGAACCCGAGAACTCCAGGTAGGGCTGCTTAAACTGGCTGCCCTTGACGTTGGCCGCGATGAGCTCCTTCTTCTCGGAGACGTTCTCGACCATGTAGTCCCAAACGGGCTGCTGGTCCATCTCCTGCTCGGTGGGAACCATCTCGAGGGCGCCCTTGGGGCAGACCTTGACGCAGTTGGTGCAACCCATGCAGTCGAGCGGGGACACAGCCATGGTGAACTTCATGCCCTTGGCCTTGGGGCCCATGGCGTCGAGCGTGCGGGTAGCCTCGGGCGCGGCGGCAGCCTCGTCCTCGGTCATCGCGAACGGACGGATGGTGGCATGCGGGCACACGTAGGCGCACTGGTTGCACTGGATGCACTTGGTCTCGTCCCAGTGGGGAACGACCACGGCGACGCCGCGCTTCTCGTATGCGGAGGCGCCCAGCTCAAACTGGCCGTCGGCGCAACCGACGAAGGCGGAAACGGGCAGGCTGTCGCCATCCATGCGATCGATGGGCTCGAGCAGGTTCTTGACCTGCTGGGCGATGGCGGACTTGGTCTCCTCGGAGAGCTCGACGGGAGCGGCGTCCTCGGCGGTAGCCCAGTCGGCCGGAACCTCGAACTTACGGAAAGCAGTAGCGCCGGCATCGATGGCCTTGTGGTTGGCGTCGACGATAGCCTGGCCCTTCTTCATGTAGGACTTGGTAGCCGCGTCCTTCATGTACTGCAGGGCGTTCTCGGCGGGCAGGACCTTGGCCAGCGCGAAGAAGGCGGACTGGAGCACCGTGTTGGTGCGCTTGCCCATGCCGACCTTGGCCGCCAGGTCGATAGCGTCGATCAGGTAGACGTTGACGTTGTTGTTCGCGATGTAGCGCTTGGCCACGGCGGGCATGTGCTCGGCGAACTCCTCGTCGCTCCACTGGCAGTTGACCAGGAAGGTGCCGCCCGGCTTGACGTCGCGGACCATCTTGAAGCCCTTAACGATGTAGCTGGGGTTGTGGCAAGCGACAAAGTCGGCCTTGGTCACGTAGTACGGCGAGCGGATCGGGGAATCACCAAAGCGCAGGTGCGAGACAGTGACGCCGCCGGTCTTCTTGGAGTCGTACTGGAAGTAGGCCTGGACGTACTTGTCGGTGTGGTCGCCGATGATCTTGATCGAGTTCTTGTTGGCGCCGACGGTACCGTCGCCACCCAGACCCCAGAACTTGCACTCGATGGTGCCGGGGGCTGCGGTGTTGGGCGCATCCTCGGCCTCGGGCAGGCTCAGGTTGGTCACGTCATCGACAATGCCGATGGTGAACTCGCGCTTGGGCTCGTCCTTCTTGAGCTCCTCGAAGACAGCGAACGCGGACGCGGGAGGCGTGTCCTTGCTGCCCAGGCCATAACGGCCGCCGACGACCTTGATGCCCGTCTTGCCGGCCTCGTAGAGAGCGGAGACGACGTCCTGGTAGAGCGGCTCGCCGATGGAACCCGGCTCCTTGGTACGGTCCATGACGGCGATCTTCTGGACGGTCTCGGGGAGAACGTCCACAAAGTGCTTGATGGAGAACGGGCGGAACAGGCGAACCTTGACCAGGCCGACCTTCTCGCCGTGAGCGTTGAGGTAGTCGATGACTTCCTCGAGCACGTCGCAGAAGGAGCCCATGCACACGACGACGCGATCAGCATCGGGAGCGCCGTAGTAGTTGAACAGGCCGTAATCGGTGCCGAGCTTCTCGTTGATCTTCTTCATGTAGCCCTCGACGACGGCGGGAAGCTCGTCGTAGACCTTGTTGCAGGCCTCACGGTTCTGGAAGAAGATATCGCCGTTCTCGTGGCTGCCGCGGGTGTGCGGGTGCTCAGGGTTGAGCGCGTGGTCGCGGAAAGCCTGGACGGCGTCCATGTCGCACATCTCGGCCAGATCCTTGTAGTCCCACATGGCGACCTTCTGGATCTCGTGGCTGGTGCGGAAGCCGTCGAAGAAGTTAAGGAACGGGGTCTTACCCTCGATGGCGGCAAGGTGAGCCACCGGCGAGAGGTCCATGACCTCCTGGACGTTGCCCTCGGCGAGCATGGCGAAACCGGTCTGGCGGCAGGCCATGACGTCGGAGTGATCGCCAAAGATGTTCAGGGCGTGGGAAGCGACGCAACGCGCGGAGACGTGGAAGACGCCCGGGAGCTGCTCGCCCGCGATCTTGTACATGTTCGGGATCATCAGGAGCAGACCCTGAGAAGCCGTGTAGGTGGTGGTCAGAGCACCGGCGCCCAGCGAACCGTGAACGGTACCGGCTGCACCTGCCTCGGACTCCATCTCGACGACCTTGACCGGGGTGCCGAAGATATTCTTGCGACCCTGGGCCGCCCACTGGTCGACATGGTCGGCCATCGGGCTGGACGGCGTAATGGGATAGATTCCCGCTACCTCGGTGTACGCATACGAAACATATGCGGCCGCCTCGTTGCCGTCCATAGACTTAAACTTACGCGCCATATACCCCTCTCCTCTCATATAGGTATACAGGCCCCGGCGATCGCCGGGATGTTGGCGTGATGGGATTTTCGCTGTTGCTTCCAATCATCTGGCAGGCAGGCTCAGCAGCAGGTACATGGCGTGGAGAGAAGGCATGCCGAGGCGAGGAGGGCTGCACGCGCTCCACAAGCCCAGCTACCCGTCTTGCACATGACCGAGCGCCGCAAAGGCCGCATGCCGGATGCTCCCGGGCACGCCCCGGCGATGGGAAGCGCCCGCAACGGAAATCCGCATGCGGGTTTATTGTACCCCGCCGTCAAGTGTAATTTCGGCAAATATAGGCGGGCGGTAAAGGTTTACCTTGGGTGACCATCAAGGGCAAAATTGATCCTTCCGTCACCGAGGGACCAAATGGCAGCTGCGGTGAAATAGGAACTGTTTTTGCCGGCCGCACCCCCAAACAGCCCCTATTTCACCGCAACTTATTTAGGAGATGAGTCAGAGGGCGCCGAGGAGGATGGCGTAGGTTGTGGATTCTCCGAGCTTGAGCTCGTCACCGGGGTTGAGCTGGGCGGAGCGGCCGGGCTCGACCTGGGTGCAGACGTTCGTCGCGTCGTTTACCACCACGGTTCCGTTGGTGGACGACAGGTCCTCAACGTACCAGACATTTTGGTCATCGCACCACACGTGGGCATGGCGAGCCGAAACGTCATCGCCCACATCGGTGATGCCGCCCTCCCCCGTTGCCAGCGCGCCGATCTCGACGCCTTCCTCACTCGGCTGAATCCAGCGCGGGACGCTCACCGCGTAGCCGTTTTGCACGCGCAGCAGTCCCAGCGGATGCGCCGGCGCGACCTCGTGCTCGCCCGACTTGGAACCAAGGCGGGCGTGAGAGCAAACGGCATAGGGAACGAATCTTGCGGATGTACTCCTCGACGTCAGGCAGGTAAGCCCCACGAAGTCACCGGGGAGGCCCAAGCGGCCCGGCACCACTTCCAGATTCTGACCAGGGCGAGTCGTTCGCCGGTGGCTGAAGGCTCGCTCCCACCCAAAAGGGGAGATTCGCGTTGTTCCCCAATCGCTCTCGCATCTTTCATTTTGCTCGAGGTGGGCTATAAAAACTTTCCTGGTGAAAGGCGGCGATTGGTTTCCTTTCTTTCTAGAGGAGCGCGCCTGTAATCTGTTTTCATCCTAAATCAAGTTAAGATCGGACCTTCCAGAGGCAAGTCGACTCAAACTGCAAGGCTCCATGTTGGAATAAAGAGCGCTGTCGAAGTGCCAACAACACAAAGCTTGCCAGTCTCAAATAGAACCTTTTGGGAGTCCGATTGGGCCGCACACCGAATCCCCGCTGGTGGTTTTTTATAGCTGCGCAACAATAAACAAGGTTAGTGCCAGTCCAGCATGAAATTGAGGAACGTATGCATTTTTTCTCAGTAAGTGATCGTCGTTACTGCTTCGATGAGGTCACTCGCAATTGCTTTCAGGTTGACCAAGCATCAGAAGATGCGCTTCGCATATTTGAAGCATCGGGAAGAACGGTCAACTCGAAGTTGCTAACAAAGTCACTTGCTGCGAAAGGCTACGACCAAACGACCATAGCAGAACTTGAAGACGACATTGATGAGTATCAACGATTGTCTGAGCGGACTTTCTTAACAAAAGACACGCCTCGAAAACTTAGATCCATCGAACTCCACGTTTCACATGCATGCAACCTTGGTTGTAGTTACTGTTTTGCCGGTAAAGGAGATTATGGAACGTCTCCTCTGCTGATGACAGACGAGATAGCCTTCAAGGCGGTCGACTACCTCGTCGCAAGTTCATCGGAAAACGAAACGCTTGCGATCGTCTTTTTTGGTGGGGAACCCATGATTAACGAGCCGCTGATATGGAAAACGGTCGACTATTCAAAAAGAATATACCCCAATAGAAACTTTACCTATTCTATTACGACCAACGGAACGCTTTTGAATGACACTGCTGTGAATTCTTTCAAGGAGCACGGGTTTTCTGTTCTGATTAGTCTCGATGGTACAGGATGCAAGCACGATGCATCGCGCCCGTACAAGACGGGAGGCGGCTCTTTCTCCGATATCGACAAAAACGTTCGTCGTTTTTCCGAGTCGTTCCCCTTCGGCGCAAGAGCGACCTTAACAAATAATAACTGTAACCTTGTTGAAGACTATCTTCAGTTTAAAGAGATGGGCTTCAGAAGGATTTACTTCTCGCCCGTGAGCTCATTCGATGAGAATATCAAACTCGACGAACACTCATTAAACAAAATCAGGGCGGGCCTAATAGATTTGGCGGATCAATATCTCAAACAGATTGATCAAGGGGAAAAGCCCTTGTTTAGAACATTGAAAACTGCAGTTGATTTGATTATGAGCAACAGGATCGCCTTTGTCGGATGCGGGGCTGGCAGGCGTTTTATTTCCGTGACTCCCGAAGGGGACGTATACCCCTGTCACAGGTTTGTCGGGATGATGCGAGTCAAAATGGGCAACATCGTCACCGGAATTGACGAAACTAGGTATATTGAAAACTGGAGTCAGGGTGTCGAAAAAAGAATTGACTGTACGGACTGTTGGGCTCGGTCTTTCTGTGGTGGGGGCTGTAGCTGGGAGGCTGCAGACGAGCACGGCTACTTGCCCAAGAGTCTACACCCTGCATCATGTGAATATAGAAAGATGTGCTACGAGATGGCTTTTGACCTTATTTCCCGCCACTCATCTTCGCAGGAGAAAAATCAACGAGAAGCTACTGTATCGGAATAAGCGGTTCAGCGCATTGCTGTCACCATTGTGGAGGTGTTCGTTCTTCTGATTACCGTCTGCGAAGCTTATTGCTACGTTCGCCGAAACCATTCTAGAAATATGGTGAACTAGACATCTTGGTTTGTTATACACAATATTGAGGTTTTTCTGCACTCAAAGGGAGGTAGTCGTGAAGCATATTCATCCGATTAATCCAGGAAGTGGCGACGAGGCAGGCGTGAAGCCGATGTCTTTTGACTGCCTCTTGGGCATTACTGACATCTGTACTGTTTATGATAAAGCAGATGGCTGTGGTGCATACGATTACTGCGACTATGACATGGATGGCGGCAGCATCTGCGTTGTAGATCACTGTGGCATTGATCAAACGTAGTCTCTAATTGGATTAAGGTGAGGAGCTGTTATGAAGCATATCCATCCTGTTGGTTCAAATGAACATACTCCCGTTGAGCCTTGTTGTCTTGGAGTTGATATATGCAATTTTTACGACATCGCCGAGTGCCCTGTTGCGGATTGGTGCTATGTCGATAAAGAATCAAGCTGTGTTTTGCCAGCAGATTGGTGCGATCCAGTTGACGAGTAGTTTTTGTGTCTAGGAACTATTTGGTCCAATTCAAAATAAGATGGGGACAAATACCAAAATCTCGTGTCTGGGAGGAGTTATGCCATTATTGCAAGGTCTCGTTGGATTAACCTTTGTACTTGCTTTATATCTGGCACCTTTTTTATTGTTATTCTTCATTATCCGATTCTTTCTTCGGAAAAAATAGGAGTATCACGCAAACATTAGCGTAGCTTTCTTCCAATATGAGCCGAGCATTGGCAAGTGGAATAAGAAGCCCGACCGTTCGTCACATGAAAGTGATCGGACGGGCCTCTCAATTTAACCCGGGCCGCCACCCATAGCGGCTTTCCGGGCGTATTTTCGGTGCAAAGCAATCGTCAGTTTAATCCTATGCGTCGATACCGCATTTCATTTGTTCGGCTCGTATTCTACGGCCTTGTAACCCTCGCACTCTCCGGCAAACGGATTGAACACGAAGGCAGAGATGATGTGTGCGTGGACATCGAGGCTGCTGTAGGCAACATACTGGGGCATGGACCCCCGCTGCGCGTGGCATGCGGCCCGGCATATTCATTGCCGTCCAACCCCGTGTAGTTGCAGCAAAGGGTGGAACCTCAATGCTCAGCTCATGTTGTCCGTGGGACACGAGAATTGTAAGTACACTTTGGTGTGATTCTCACGATGATACTGAGCCACCTGGAATAAGATACGTCGCGACAACACTTCGCTTCACCTCTGTCTCGACAAGACAACGTAGACTAAAGTTTCCTTTAGTAAGAGAATGAGAACTATATCTGAAAGCGTTGCGATGGCGTGAAGGCACCGAGTCCGAACCGACTGAATGCTACGTGCATCTGCATCGCTTTTTTGTTATCTCTGTCAGTTGGGTAGCACTACACTTGTCAGCATTTACCCCGGTACATGCTGCCTAAATCCACTACCCCTTCTACCGCGCCGACCATCTCGTCATCGTGAGAGACAATGATGATCAGCTGGCTTTGCTTGTTGCGCTTAACATAGGCCGCAAGCTCGGCGCGGCTTACAGCGTCTAACCCAGTCGTGGGCTCGTCGAGTACCAAAACTGACGACTTGCGTGAAATCGCCGACCATAAGTACACTCGGCGCAGCTCACCGCCCGAAAGCGCGGAGCAACGTTTCCCGAGCAACTCCTTCACGCTGTTTTCCAGCGAAAGTAGGCCATCTACACCCCGGTGATAGGAAGAAAAGGGCGTGTCGAAATACTCTAACAGCTCTTTCACCGTTTCGTCCGGCGCGAAGCACGACTGTGGGCAGCACGATATCTCTCTCGCACGTATGTAATCCAAGTCGCATTCTTCGATTGGCACGCCGTTGTATTTTACTTTGCCTTTCGATGAGTATAGCCCGAGCATCAAGTAAAGAAGTGACGTCTTGCCTCTTCCGTTTTCCCCAACTATGCAATATGTACCAGGACCGGAAAACTTGAAAGAAAACCCGCCGAGGACCTCTCGGACAGATCCGTCTGGAAGGGCAACCGAGAATTCCAAATCAGATACCGAAATGTCATTTATTTCATCGAGTTTAGCTAAATCGGTCCGATTCCACCCCGATCTCTCCTTTTCTCTCGTCGCGATAGCCGTCCTATCCCATGATGCTTTGGCATCTTGATAGGATTTGAACAATGACATCATACTTTTCAAAGTCTTAAAGAGAACCGCGAAGTATGTACCGATGATAGTGTACTCGCCTATTGACATAGTTCCGTTAATGATTCGTACTCCGGAAACAACAAGTATCACCGCTTGAAACAACGCTGCGAAAAGACCATCGAGCGATGTCAGAGAATATGATAGCTTTCCGGAGCGCAAAACTTTGGGAAAATAGCTCTTAAACCCAGCGTCGAGCGCTTGTTCGCTCTTGCCGTACGAAGATGTCAGTTGAATGTTGAGAATCTGATTAAGCTGCGATGCAATTGCGGCGTAAAAGGCGCTGTCCGCCTCTTTCTTCTCATACGTGACCCTATACAAAAGTTTCCTCAACCCAGTAATTACACAGAAATACACGATGAGGAGAATGATGGAAAACACCGCGAGAGTTGAATCAATTGACCATATGATAAGCAATACGATGGGAATGGCTACAATGGACAGCGGCGCACTGATAAAATTCGCCAAAACGAAGGATGAGACCACGCTGGAGTCGGAAATAATCCGTTGCGTTGTATAGGCTGGATCGATGGTCCGACTCACCAAGTAATCGTCTCTTTCAAAACGCAAGACGGCCTCCCTGAGAAGATCAAAGGAAAGTCTCGTGGTTATGCGAATGGAAAGTGTTCCTGCAAAATAAGTAAAGAGGGTGGAGAAAACTCCTATTGACGCAACCAGGAGCGCGAAGAGTACGGCGTCTCTTTCGCTGCGGTTACCGAGAAGAAAATCTAAGAATTTCCCGTTCACGTATGGCATGGCATAGGAGAGAGCGGTTCCAATCACCGTGATAGCAATGAAGACGAAAGCCCCTTTTGCTCTGATGAACCTCGAGAGAACGCATCGAATCAAGGAAGGCCCCAATCTACCCGCCACAAAACATCAATCACTGATACCTTACACCTCAACACAACAGGAGCGAAGATTTGCCAATGAGACTGCTTTAAGATTGCCTTGGGCCAATACGATCTCAAGCTCTTCCTACAAGAGAGTCGGAATCGGACATCTCCTCCGACGAACCTGGCAATCGGGCGGTTGAAATATCTTTTTCAACCGCCCGATTGCCACAATAGATTTGAGCATCCGCCCACAAACGTCCGCGTTTTATACCCATCAAATCCTTTGCCTTTTGTCGTCTAGACTAGAAAAATCGCTCGAAATAACGCAACCGGCCTGCTCGCTTGAAGAAACCTAAGCCCGTAACGTAGATGTGCAAACTTCCGAAACGCCTTGCGCGGCATAGTGCGTATAAACTTCGTCAACCGCCTCAGAAATATCTGAGTATCGCGCCGGGTCAAAAGCATACGATGTCGCAGCTATACCCTGCACCCATTCGGAACGCGGATTAATTGAATAGCCACACAGCATCATCATACATGCATCTAGACCTGATTTCCCAAGTATCCGACGTATTGATGAGAGCATCGCGGGTCGCCCCCGCACCATCGTCGTCACCCCTATTAGCAGTATTTACCGTTTTTCTCTAAATGCGTATCGCCACCCTTAAGAATACGAAGTGTTTTATCCAGACCCGATTGTCCTCCATCTCAAACGAAGGGATAAGGAATCTCATCCGGAATCGGCAGTAACGGAGGATTCACAACGACAAGCGAAAAACATGAGTCATCTCTCAGAGGGGAGTAAAGGCTCCCCTCAAGCACCCTAGTTTCGTCATCCAAAGAGTTGATGGCAGTGTTTTTCTTACAAAGGTCGACAACAAAAGGGTTGATTTCTACAGATGTTACATCCATGCCACAGTTGGTAAGTATCAGGCCCTGTATTCTGGGGCCAGAACACAAATCGAGAGCCTTCCGTGCGCTCTGCGGTGTAAGGCGCCAATCTCAGCAAATCTGTCCCACAATACTGCGCTGAAGAACAACACGGAACCCCTGAGCCAAACTCCCCTATACCTTATTAAGGCTAAGACAGGCAAGTTCACGCACCCGGCATATTCCAGAATAACATCCTATTGTTTTAGATGCTCTACAAGCATGAACAGCCGCGAATCGGAAAGATCTTCTAGTTTCGCCCCGACTGACCGCCAAGGGCCAAAATGGTCCCTCCATCCCCGGGCGACTGGCTCTGGCGCGCCAAGGAGTGTCCCAAAGTGCCGGCAGGAAAGGAACGTCCCTATCTGCCGGCTAGAGGGCACCGAAGAGGACGGCGTAGGTAGTGGATTCGCCGAGCTTGAGCTCGTCGCCGGGATTGAGTTGGGCGGAACGACCGGGCTCGACCTGAATGCAGACGCGCGTGGCCCCGTTTACCACCACGGTTCCGTTGGTGGACGACAAGTCCTCGACGTGCCAGATATTTTGAGCATCGCACCAGATATGGGCATGGCGGGCCGAGACATCGTCGCCGACGTCGGTAATATCGCCCTCACCAGTGGCCAGCGCGCCAATCTCAACACCCTGCTCACTCGGCTGAATCCAGCGCGGGGCGCTCACGACAAAACTGTTTTGTATACGCAGCAAGCCCAAGGGGTGCGCCGGGGCGGGTTCGCGTTCGCCCGCGGTCATCGACATGCCAAGCGAACGCGGCGTGGATGTGCCTCCGCCACAGGTCGCGTTCGCGTAGTCGATGGCATAGTTCACCGAGGACCGCACATCCGCCGAACAACCGACGGCGACAAACAGCACCAGCACGGCCTCGGCGCGCTCGGCGGGCATGAGCTCCGCCGCCTGGGACAGGCGATCGAGCGCGTTGCGATAGAGATTTGTGTCCTGGTGACACTCTTCGAGCGCGCGTACCATCGGTTCACCTGCAGGGCCGCACACCATATTGATCACAGCCGTGGAGTCCATGGGATTGCGCTGGCGCAGGGCCAGTTGCGACATAATACGCGCAGCCGAGGTACCGTATTCGGCAAAGTAGCGCTGCTGAAGCGTGCCGACCGGCGCGCGAACGATAAAGCGGGAAACCCAAGAGCGATCGGCGGCCCGGCTCTGCGGGCTGCGACCGTCTGCGAGCGGACGGGACGAAAGCACCAAGCCGCACAGCTCGATATGGCTCAGATGCGCCGCGCGCTTAAAGATGTCAAACATGGCCCCGCATGGGGTGAGCTCAACTTGAGATGCCATGACCTAGGCCTCCTTGGTCGTAGAAATAGAACCGGACGATACTTCGACAGGTCCGCCAAAAGTACGGGCAGCCGCGGCTCCACCGGCAAGCGGAGTCGCCATCTGGGCTTTTGTGCGTCGCGGTGCCGAAACGGAAAGTTCAAAGGCAAAGCCCATCGCAAGCAAAAACCACGTAAGCGTATAGGTTGCAACCAGAGCGGCAACAAGGCCGCCCATCACGGCGCGTTGGGAAAATACGCTACATGCAGCCACAACCAGCACCGGAACCTCGCAGGCAGAAAGCGCAAGCACACCCTGCAGGAAGCCCGAGCGCCGATTGCGCGCAAGTGCCCCCGCGACAACGCCGGCTATGCCTGGCAGCGCCAACGCCAGTGCGGCAATAATACCCGGTAGCGGCCCAGACCACACGAGCGATCCCAAAGTCGCCGTCACGCGAGCGCCCGACGCCAGCAGCGCGGCCGAAACCACGACCACAGCCCAAACCACGCCACAGACGACCGTCGCGCCGACCATCAGCGCGCGACGAACCGCGCGGCCAGACGCATCCATGGGGCACGGCGTGAGCGGCTCGCCGCGGAGCGAACGACCGACATTTTGCGCATAGTGGTCACAAAACGCCGAGAGCGCCGCCTCGACCGCCGCCGGCTCGGGACGATCTTTTTGATGGCTGGACAGACAGGCCATCACCACGTCGAACAGCTGGGCATCGACAAACGCCAGCGCATCGCGTAGCTCCTCGGAATCCGGCTCAAGCCCCAGCTGCTGGGCCTGCTCGGCCGCAGCGAGCGCCACATCGGGCTCACGACGAAGCAGCTGAGTCAAATCGCAACCGGGCGCATGGGCACCAATGGGATAGTCGGGCAGCGTGTCCATCTTGAGACGGTAGGGGCTGGCGATGTCGCGCGTCTTTTTGCGCGAACCCGAGGTGCCCGAAGTGCTCGGCGCGGCTTCGTATGGCGCGGCGCCGGCAATGAGCTCGTAAACCGTGCTTGCTGCGGCATAGACGTCGATCGCCGGCGACATACGCAAAGCGCGCAGGTCGGGAATATCGTCGGTGAGCATCTCGGGCGGGGCATAGGCAACCGTCGCGCGACGCAGCGTGGCATAGCGCTCCGTAAACGACGCCTTGCCGCCGGTACCGGCCACGGCCGACGCAGGCTCGAGCGCCAGCGACGAGCCAAAGTCGATCAGGCACAGGTCAAAGGTGCCCTCGGCAAGCTGCCGGTCAAGCGGTAGACGCGCCGTACGCACCATAATATTAGCGGGCGAGATATCGCGATGGACAAAGCCCTCCCCCACCAGGCTCATGCGGCAGAGCAGGTCGAACAGGTCGCGCCCCAAGCGCGCCGCCACAAGCGGCGATAGGCGGCCGGCATCGTCCACGGCAAAGCGCGAGCGCAAGCGGGCAAGCGTCTCGCCCTCGACCCATTCCATGACAATTGCAGGCACACCGTCGACCTCGCCCCAGCCATAGAGGCGGGGAAAGCCCTTAAGGCCCGAAAGGGCGCGATGGCATTCATATTCCTCGCGAAATGCCGCTTTGAACTTGGCGACCAGCGCCTCATGGGCGGCATCGTCGTCAAACTCATCGCGCGTCGGCAAGATGAGCTGTTTGAGTGCTACGGCCTCGCCTTGGGCGTTGACGGCACGCGTCACGCGGCCGATACCGCCACGGCGCATGGTGGCATCGTCGGCAAACAGTATCGTAAAACGACGCAGATAGGCAGGCAGTTCGTCCTGACCGAGCGCAATGGCCGGCTCAAACCCGTCGACACGCGCCAGGCGCAGGCCGACCATGGGATCGCGACCGAGCGATTGTGGTGTGGTGGATGCAAGATCGGTCATCATAGGGCAAGCGCCGCCACGTTATTGTTGAAGTTACCGAGCGCGACGTCATCATCGCCGTAATGGCCGACCCATTGACATAGGTTGGTGTAACAGCCCCACAGATTGGCATACTGCTGATACCACTTTGACCGGGGCGAGAATGTCTGACGACCAAACTCGGCTCGAATGACAAACATCTCCCCGACCAGGCTGTCGCACGGCCTGGGATCTCCCGTAGAGTTATAGGTCGAGACCACGTCATTGGCACGAGAAACATAGCCGTCGAGCATGTTGTACTTGGTCACAAGCCAACTGTGAATGCTCTCTTCCTCAGCAGCGGAAAGGCCACCGGAGTTTGCATCGTTGTCAGCGTTGCCGCCCGTCGAGCCGCCGTTTCCAGACCCTCCGGCAGAGGAACCCGACCCAGAGCCGCCGCCCGAACTCGACGAATCCGAGCCGGAGCCAGAAGTATCCGAGCTACCGGGCTTTCCGGACTGCTGGGCGTCCTGCTCCTTCTGCCGCTCGACCTTATTCACCGTTGCCGCCACGCTATTGTTGGACAATCGATCGATGATCTTGGTGTTGGTGAGCACGATGGTTTTGCCATTGGCAAGCGTGACTTCGTTGTCCGGGGCCTCGGCGCCGTCCGCGTCGTCGGCGCCAAACACAATATGCGCGACCACACTTGCCCAAGCATATCCAGTCGTGGTGCCCAGATCACTTTTGACCTCATGCCCCACGCGCGGTTCGCGTGCGGCATGTGCCTGCATCATGGACGGCACGGTCATGCCATAGGCAGAAACGCCAGCTATGACCAGCACCAGCGAGCAAGACAGCAGTGCGTACGCCCGCGGCGCCAAGCCCAGTCGGCGTCGCATGCGCACCGCGGCGCCGCGCTTTGTCTGAGTGCCACCGGGCCGCATGCGTTCTCCTCCAACAAAAACACGCCGCTCGGGAGCGGCGCATTCATTCGAATCCATATTTGAGTGTATCAGCGAATCCAAAAGGTTGCGCAACGAATGGGCAAATTAAGGATGCGAGTGGAAGCATCCATGCGATAAGCGGATACAAAGCATCTTTGTTGCACAACAAACTTACAGTCGCACGGGGAAATTATGGCTACCCCGTGCGTCGCGAGGAAAACATACGGCAGGAGCAGGCTCGCCACCTAAATCGCGCGACGGGCCTCGATGGCGCGGCCAAGCGTAAGCTCGTCGGCATACTCCAGGTCGCCGCCCACGGGCAGGCCGCTCGCCAGACGCGACACCTCAACGCCCAGCGGCTTAATGGTACGCGCCAGGTAGCTCGCCGTGGTCTCGCCCTCGATATTGGGGTTGGTGGCGATAATGACCTCGTGGATATCCTCGTGCCCCAAGCGCGCCAACAGCTCACGAATGTGCAGCTGCTCGGGGCCAATCTTGTCCATGGGACTGATCACGCCGCCCAATACGTGGTAGAGACCGTGATAGCTGCCCGTGCGCTCAATCGCCTGGACATCGCGCGGCTCGCCCACCACGCAAATGCGAGTGGTATCGCGCATCGAATCCTGGCAGATGGAGCACTCGTCGGCCGTGGCGTAGTTAAAGCAGCGGCTGCAAAAGTGAACCTCCTGCTTAACCTCCAGGATAGCCTCGGCCAGGCGGCGCGCCTCCTCGGCATCGGCCTCGAGCAGGTAATAGGCGATGCGCTGGGCCGACTTGGGACCAATGCCCGGCAGACGGCCCAGCTCATCGAGCAATTTTTGCAGACTATGGTTGGCACTCATATATATGCGTGTCTTAGAACGGCATGCCCGGGATGTTGAGGCCGCCGGTGATGGCGCCCATCTGCTTGTTGGCGAGCTCGTTGACACCGCGGACGGCCTCGTTGACGGCAGCCATGATCATGTCCTGCAGCATATCGACGTCCTCGGGATCGAGGGCATCGGGGTCGATGGTGAGGTTGACGAGCTCCATCTCGCCGTTAACGGTCACCTTGACCATGCCGCCGCCGGCAGAGGCGTCGACGGTCTGGGACTTAAGGTTTTCCTGCGCGGCGGCAAGCTGCTCCTGCATCTTGCGAGCCTGCTTCATCATTTGCTGCATGTTCATACCGGCCATGATGGCTCCTTTACGTGCGGCCGCGCGACAAGCTGCAAGGGCAGCCGGAGCGCGACGGGACTTTCAAACTCAAAAATCGTACCACGGCGCGGGGCAAGCAAGCGGGGCGGACACGCTACCTCAGTCGATATACATGTCCTTGAGCGTGACGCACGCCCAAGATTATGCAAGGTCGAATTATGCAAGGTTGCATAATTATCTCAAGCTACATCTAGCAGAGCTGGAACCAGGCAGTTTATGCGTAGGGCTACAAGGCTACATGGCAAAATGCCGAGCCGCTGCTCGAGGCGGCACGCATGGCGGCTGGGTATAATTTGATTGTCATAGATGACGATTTGGAGGTGCCCTCGTGAATGTCCCAGCCGTACTCCAAAACATCCGCTCAAAACACCCCGTTGCATATGTGGTTCTCTATCTCTTTGTCGTCTGGGTATTACTGGTTATCATCACCCATGCCATAGCTTTTGGAGCAGAACTGCTGATAGCCAGCTCGGACCAGCCCGTCGTCAAATGGGAGACGACCGATGAATGCACCGACGGAACCCGAACCATTTACTACAACAGCCCGTCCCTCTACCAAGAGTTCAAGGTCAAGATAAAGGACTCCAAGATTGTCGATGCCGAACTGGGCTCTTTATTTACAATCGGAGCAACCGTCAACGCCGAGCAAGTCGAGTACACGGACAGCCATGCGACGTATCGTATCGACCTCAGCATCCTAGGCCGACCGTCACGCGCCTGTCTGCTCGAATGCGATATACGCGGCACCACGTTGCACATGTCCGAAATACAGATGCGCCCGGGCAAGGGGTTCTCTTCTTGAGCAGTATACCCGCCTGCGCAGCTACTCCACCGGCTTGAAGATGGTGGACTGGCCGAAGACGCTGCGGATGAGGGCTTTGGCCTCGTCCTCGGTCTGCGGGATGCTCGGGGCTGCACCCTGATGGCCGAAGGGGCCGCCCGCACCGGAGTTGGACTCCCAGGGAGCTGCAGGAGCGTCCTCCTCTTTGGGGGCAGTTGCAGCGGACTTGGGCGCGGACGCCGCACCCGGCACGTCGAACGGAGGCAGATCGTCCCCACCAGCATCGGCAACAAAACCGCCAACCATGGCATCGTCGTAGGGAACCTGCTCGGATTCCCATGGCGCAGACGGCGCGGCGGGCTGAGCCTTGGGAGCGGACGCGCGCTCGGGCGCTCGGGGCGCGGGCTCGGTCGGGAGCTTGCCCGTGGCAGGAGCGCCGGCGGGGTTGTCGGAGCGCAGCCAGGGGGCTTTGCCCAGGTCAGACGACTTGGGCGCGGGCGAGGCAGGCTTGGGCGCGGGTGTCGGAGCAGCCGGTTTGGCCATGACGGGCTTAGGCGCCGACGGGGTCGGCGCCGCTATCGGTGCTGCTTTTGGCTGCGTCGCGCTGGCGCTCGAGGATGCAGGGGCCGCCGAGGACACGGGTTGCGGGTCCGCAGATACCGCAGCCCGTGCAGATGGAGAATGCTCCTCATGTTGAGGAGCCGGCGTGCCACCCCCATCCAGGACATAGTCGACGGTACGACGACCGAAGACCGCACTGACTGTCGGCAGGACCACCGACTGCGTGTCGGCGCGTCCAAGCATCTTGATGGCAAAGGTCGAGCCCGCGGGGAACGAGACCGTGAGCCTGGAGCCGTCGTCAGCCGTGGCGCGGGCATTGAGCAAAAGCCCCGCGTAGGAAGCCTGACGCGCCTTGACACGCTCGACAACCTCGGCCCATTTGCGCTGCAGCTCTCCGGCATCCTCGACCGCGGGCGTCTCGGCAGTACCGGCGGCGGCAACCTGGGCGGCATTGTTGGACTGGGGCTTAGGTGCCGGAGCGGTGGCAGGCGCGGGAGCCGCAACGGGCTGAGGCGTCGGAGTCGGCGCAGGCTGAGGTGCAGGCGCTGCAGGCTTGGAAGCTGACACGGACGCAGAACGGGACGCAGGCTGGGCAGCCGGAACAGCAGCACCACGGTCCCAAGGCATACCGCCCTGGCGCGCGGACGTAGCAGCGGGGGCAGCGGATGCCGCCGGAGCGGCAGCACGAGCGCCCGAAATTAGCGTCGGCTGTTGGGCAGCAGCGGGTACGGATGCTGCAGGCGCGGCGGCCTGAGCAGCAGCCACGCTCGCCGGCACGGCGCCGTTGGCAACCATGGCCTCCAAGCGGGCCACGCGCTCGGCCAATGCCTCAATCGTTAAATCGGCCTCGGGACGTGCCAGGCGCGTGCAGGCGATCTCGAGCACCAGGCGCACGTCGCTCGCGCCCCTCATCTCCAGTGCGGCATCGTCGAGCACCGTCAGCACACGGGCCAGGCGGTCGGCAGGATGCTCGCCAAAGGCAGCGGCCTCGGCAGCAAGCGCCTCGGCCTGCTCGGAGCCGCCCTCAAACAGCTCGGCACGGGCACCGGCAACGCAGGCAACGTACACGTCACGCACATGCGCCACCAGGTCGCGCGTCAGCTCCAGCAGGTCGTTTCCTTCCTCGACCTGCGCACGGATCAGTCCATAGAGCTCGGCAACATCGCGATCGGCAATGGCGCGGGAAAACTCGCCCAGAATCTGGTCCGAAACCTCGCCTAAAAGCGAGCGGGCGTCGTCCGCATGCACAGAACCGTTGCCAAAGACGCTCAGCTGCTCCAGCGTGGACAACGCGTCGCGCATACCGCCCTTGGCATGGCGCGCCACGATAGCCAGCGCCTCATCGTCGTAATCGAAGCCCTCCTGCTCGCACACGTATGCCAGGCGACGCTCGATATCCTCGTTGCCGATGCGATGGAAATCGAAACGCTGGCAGCGCGAGAGGATGGTCTCCAGAATCTTTTGCGGGTCGGTGGTGCACAGCACAAAGATCACGTGTGCCGGCGGCTCCTCGAGCGTCTTGAGCAGCGCGTTGAACGCCGCCGTCGTGAGCATGTGGACCTCGTCGATGATATAGATCTTGTACTTGCCGCGCACCGGGGCAAAGTTGACGGAGTTGATGATTTCCTCGCGCACATTGTCCACGCCCGTGCGGGAGGCGGCATCGAGCTCGTAGACATCGGGGTGGTTACCCTCGGCAATGAGCTCGCACTCCTCGCAAGTACCGTCGGGCATGCAGCCGCTTGCACCCTCGGCGCGCGCCGCCTCGGCATTGCGGCACAGCAGCGCCTTGGCCAGAATGCGCGCCATGGTGGTCTTGCCCGTGCCGCGCGGTCCGCAGAACAGGTAGGCGTGGGACAGGCGCCCCTCGGTGATGGCGTGCTCGAGCGTCGAGACGATATGCTGCTGGCCCACCACGGAGTCAAAGGTGAGCGGGCGATACTTTCGGTACAACGATTCCATGGGTGCTCCCCCGGGTATACTGAGTCTTGTTGCCGCGGCGGCCATGCGGTCGCACGGCATACTGCATTCCATAATAACCCGTACGGCGAGCCCGCCGCGATAGGAGTCCAAAGAGCATGGCAGACGCAGAGAGCAACCTCGTTCCCTCCGAAGCAGCCGACCAGGTCGAGGTCGCGCTCGAGGAGCAGGCCGCAGCCGACGACGGCATCCTGTACCTCAACGAGTACCAATACGAAAACGACCTCGTCACCGACTTCGCCCGCCTGGTCGCCTCGCCCAGGCGTCGCGGCTCGCTGTATGTCGCCGCGGCAATTGCCGCGCTCATCGGCATCGGCATGCTGGTGGCCGGCGGCAACTGGATCAAGTTTGGCGTCGTCTTGATCGTATTCGGCGCCTTTTTGGCCTGGTGGAGCAAAAACCTGCACCACACCCTCGCCCGCGACTTTATCGACGCCGTTGAGGCCGACGAGTCCATGGGTGGCCGCTATCGCCGCGTCGCCGCCAACGAGGACGGCCTGATGGTTTGGGGCACGAGCGGCAAGTCGCAGTTCTTCCCGTTTGAAAAGCTCGACCACGTGCTCGACGGCGAGCGCATCTTTGTGGCCATGTTCGCCGACCAGGGCGTGACGATCCCTAAGGACACCTTTGTCCGCGGCGATGCCGAGCAGTTCGGTCCCTTCCTTAAGACGCGCATCAACAAAAAACTCCGCATCGAGACCAAACGCAAGAAGATGAAGGCAGAAAAGGCCGCTGCCGAAGCAAAACAGGGCGACAAGCCCCAGGAGACCAAGGGCAAGCAGCGCAAGCAGAAGAAGAGCAAGAAGAAGCGGTAGGCCGGCCGACACCGAAGGCGCCTCGTCCCGCGCCCGATTCCGGGCCGGGGCGCCTGGAATCGGGCACGCGTACCGCCAATGGACCCGTTTTGCCTTGCTCTCGAGCTATTTCACTTCAAACCTTAAGAGCCTCCGCTCCGGCAGATCGGTCATCTTCATCGTGTAAGTCCCGGGAAATGCTTTCTCAAAACGGACGGTCTCGTAACCTTCGAAATAGTCGTTGGTGTTCTGCATCATAAATGGGACGAGCAACTCGTTTTCTGCCCCAACCTCCACGGCAAACGCAGCAGAGCCGCCAAGGACCGGCATGGCTTGCGTTATCAGATCGGTATTGACTACAAAATCATAGTTTGGCGCAGACTCCGGAACCAGATGCCAAACATACGCTTTGATTCCACCGTCGATATTATCCCTATTTCTGACACGCATCTTTACGGCGATAACGCACGTGATGTCGGCATCCTTCAGTCTCGTTTTCGTATCCACGGTGCCATATTTTGAATAATCGTCATGTGCTCGTTTGAGATACTCGCGCGGCGTGAGCAACTCTGCCCCGTCTATGCAAAACGAATACCCATCAGTCACCACATCCTTCGACCCCAGAAACGCTCCATCCATCGAGAGCCATTCGCCCTCCGCGTAATATTTCTCAGGAATGACCGTCCGGTTCCCGTTAACGACGCTCACCCTCATGCCCGCAAGGCCGGTAGCAGCACAGCAAAAAAGCGCGAGCGCCGATCTTCTCGTCCACAGGGTCTTCTTCATCGCGCTCACGACCTTTCCCGAACTTTCACAACGGCACCGTCGCGCATGCAGTAAACCCGATCGGCCAGTTCCTCGAGCACCTCTCCGTCATGGCTGGACAGAAGGACCTCACGACCCGTTGATGCCGCCATCGCCACAACGCGCTTGAGCATTTCAACGCCCGCTTCGTCGAGGGCATTCGTTGGCTCATCGAGAACAAGCAGCTTCGGCTTCTCCATAATTGCCGCAGCTATCCCCAGACGCTGCTTCATCCCAAGCGAGTATGCTCGGAACTTCTTTTTTTCGTCTGCATCGAGCCCCACGAGCCGCAGGGCAGAGCGAATGTCCTCGGGGGTGGCAACGCCCTTGATCTGAGCGATGAGCTTCAGATTGTCGTAGCCAGACAGATATCCCAAAAAGGAAGGCGCCTCGATCAACATCCCCAGACTCGGCGGGAACGAGATGTCCGCCCCAAGCCTTTGGCCATCGATAGAGATTTCGCCTTCGGTAGGCTTGATCAACCCGCAAACCGCTCGCATGAGCATGGTCTTACCCGAACCGTTTATCCCCTGAAGCCCGACCACAGTCCCAGGGTCAACCTCGATGGACACGTTGCGCAGGACATCGTTTTTACCCATGCGCTTCGATACGCCCCTTACGATCACACTCATATCTTGTCCCCCTTTTCTATAAGGTCGGCCCTTCGAAACCACAGTCCACCCAACGATAGGCATAACGACATAAGCCCAATTGATGACAAGACACTCGAGCCCGCCGCGATTCCCTCTTTGACAATTCCACCCCAGCGCAACAGCATCAAGGCGTTACCCAATAGCGCCCAATGTCGTGCATATGCCGAGCAGATCAGGTAGCTCATTAAAACCACAAACGAGACTGACGACCCAAGCACAAACCCAACCGCTGCCTGCGCAAACGCAAGCGCCTCAAAAGCAAATAAGAGACCTATGAAAAACGGCAGCGCATCTGCCTCGGCAGCTTTGAGAAACCACGGCGCCAAATTAGCCAGTTGAAGCGACTCACCATGAATGACCGCGCTGAACGAGGAGCTCACCACCAAGCTCCAAATCACAACAGAGCAAACCACCACGAGCAGTGAAAATGCCGTTACTGCCGCCACCAAGATAAAACGCGAGACCCACCAAAGGGTTCTTGCCCGGCATCGAACAAGCGCTTGCAAACCAAACCCGTGCAACGATTCGGTCGGATAGTCGAGTGTTGTATAGAGAATAAGCAGAATGAGAAATAGCCATCCTAGCGGAGGCACAAACATGACCCCGGGCCTAGGCTCAAACGGAGCAGATCCGGCAAACACGAGCGCAAGATTATCCGCAAACCCCAAGGTATCCGTTCTAACCCCATACACAGAAGACAATCCGTAGGCGTACACCAAGTTCGCAACGGTCACTGCCGCAATTGCAATAAAAGTGATGATGTTCTTCTTCAAAACGGTCCTCAGGTCCGCGGCGACCAGCCTAAACAGCATCAGACCACCTCGCGTCTTTTCCACGCCCCAGAAAAAGCCAACGAAGCAAGGGTCAATAATATGATTTCCGCAAAACCGGCTCGAATGTCTGGCCAGTTATTCAGCGATTCCGACCTGATGCTGTTGAGGATATTGCAGTTAAACCCCACACAAGCCATTACGCCGAAGATCCAGCCATTTGCAAAATGCCACGCAACCATTAGCAGATACGGGACAATTATCGCTTTGATTCTGCTACGAAACAAAATTGAGAAGCCAGTTACAGCCATGGATAAAGTCCCGAGCGTGACAGCATCGAACAGCGTGTATGCGAGCACATATGACAAAGGATGCGAATAAAATAGACCGGAGAAGTAGCTATGCAGGTAAAGTCCTACGTAAGTCGACTCATCGACCCGAGGAAGATACGCAGGAAAAAGCATCGAGACGATCAGGAAATTGACGAGCAGAGGAATGGCAGTCACTGTAAACGCGGAGAGGAAAGCAGACAGCATCTTTACGTTCACGTACGCCTTTCTGGAAACGCGCGTGCATATCTGCATGTCATAACCACTCAAACGCTCAAAGAGACACGACCAAGATCCAGCCAACATTGCAAGCAGGGGCAGTGCATAGAAAAACACCGACGCAGACAGTGGCGCGTTCGCGCTCACAACAATCCAGTTACCGAAGCTGCTTTCACGTGTTTGACCGAGATAATTTTCGGCTTGCACGCCAACGCCGTAACCAAAAGAAAGAAGGTTGTGACGCTCTTTTTCCAAATTTGCCCACGGCTCCAGCGCGGCAGCTATTGCAACTGCGACCGCAATCAAGAGAGCAAGGATAAAAGCTGGACGTCTAATCGTTTTCGACAGTTCGTATCTTGCGAGCTTTTGGTTCATACGTCCTCCTCCCCCTTCCGACCCAGAAAGCCGGAAGGGAGCCATTTCAAACAACTATGCGGGAAGCTTGTGGAAATGCCCGACGCAGTCGGGGCTCCATACACCAATAACAGTGCCGTAGCCAGACTCCGCCCATGCAGTCAGTCGCGCCGCAGATCGCCCGTTCTCACGGACGAGGTTATACATTTCCCACTGTCCCTTGTGATTCGAACGATACGTTCCCTGAGTACAATTCATGCTGCCGCTACCGCTTGTGTTATACGCACCGTCTGTATATAACCGAAGCGGATTTCCCGTATGGCCCTGGATATCCAGATAGAGCGATGAGGAATCATCCTTTTGACGGTAGCCAGTTGCACTCGTCCCGGCACATTGAAAACTAAATGCCTTATCGGCATTGTTCGTACAGGTCGTAATTCCCGTATCGGCGTTTTGAGTAATGCTGGAAACCTGAGAGGTGTCAAACTCCTCTTGTGCAAACGATGCAGCGGGAACCCCTAGGGACAGACCAGCTGCAATCACCAAGCCGACTCCGATTAGAGCAATAGCGCTCCTTGGCTTAATCATGGCCTTCTCCAATCAAAAGCGGTTAACAATGCGTCGACGCACGGCAACCTTCGCATGAATAGAGAAAAATGTCTGTAAACACCCGCTATTGAGTTGATTGCTCAGGCGTTTACACGTTATTTACCTGCGATAACAATAAAATTAGCTCCGCCTTATTCTTGATCTTCAACTGGCGGTAAGATGCAGACCGCAGCGCTTGCACCGTAGATGCAGCGTAACCGACATCCTCCGCAATGGCCTTTGTCGTTGCCCCCTCTGCCGTCATCAGCAAAATTTGCGACTGAACATCAGAAAGGGAGCGCGACGTAAGCAGGGCCAGCTGGCGCACGCGGGCCGTTTCGGTGGACCCGTTCGCCCGGTACTCCAAGACGGCCTTCTCGTCCTCAACCGAGCGGGCGAGCGCGATGTGCGCAACGAACATGGGCACAGACCAGCAAACAATCACCGTTGCCACGACGACATTGACAGCCGAACTTTGCCCCAACAACGACGCGAGGAACAACGGCTCGAAAACCGTCAGATCCTGCACCATATTGAGCAAGACAGCCCAAACAGGAGCCGTCGCCCCGAAGCAAAGCATCCATATCCCAAGCATTTTGCGCTGCGGACAGCTTCGCATCACTATATATGTGAGCAGCACCCCCGTCAGCACCGCAAGTCCATGGATTCGCCCCCTAGCGACCGCATAGATTAAGGCAACCATGCCCATTGACACCAACGGCACGATAGCCCGAGCATGGGCATGCACCTTAAACGGACGCAGCCCAACAGCGAGCGAAGCCGTAGACGCCACGCCGCAAAACAGGACCGGCACAGCCATCAACGGAACGCGTATGCACATCAATGCCGCGATATAGATAAAAGACCATTCCACAGCAGATAGCACCGCCCATACGTACGGGCTTCCGAGCCAAATCGCTTCACCCGCTCTATCCAGCGCAGCGCCACGATTCGCTTTTCCACCCGCGTAGCGTAGCGACAGAAGCAGTCCGAGACCCAATGCGTAGCTTAAGAGGGAAAAGGCGACAGCCCGCGAAACACCGGACCCCCAATCGCTATCCGCCATTACCAAGGGCCCCGCCGCAAGGAGGATAAAGAATAATGTGAGCAGGTATCGAAACAGCCGGCGCGTTCGAGCTGATGCCACTATATCGTCAGCATGCCGCTGCGGTAGCTCATGCCCTACAGTATCGCCCTCACCCGCAAACAGCGCCACGAGCTCGCGTGAGCCCGCAACCGACGCCTTCCCGTATGCTCGGTGAAGCGTTGTTCTCACCGTCGATGGCTTCGTATCCGTCTCCTTGGCAATTTCCGCCGGCGTTTTCCCTTTGAGCAGCAGTCGAACAAACTGCTCTTCTCTAGGCGACAGGGCAGGGGAAAACACCCCCGCATCGAATGTGTCGGACGCACAGGCGATATCCGAATTGTTGTCCCGTTTCCCCCTTAGCAACATGCATACGAAGGCAGCAGCGATAACGGACCCCATCGCCAGCAATGCAATGACCACGGCATCGCTTGCGAAGTATGCCGCCTCAACAGCCGGAATAAGACCAATAGGAACTGCTACGAGCACAGAACAGGCAAACACGTCGCGCCGCCCATGGCCAAAGGCACGAGGGCGGCAAAACGGCGGGGCCACAGTCAATGCGAGATAGACCAACGGAATTAAAAGCGCAAGGCCAATTGACGCGGCCGTTACAGGGGGCATCCCCCATGGCTCGGGAACGACTCTCCATGAAACTCGACAGCAAAACAGCAGGCAAGACATGACGGCTATTGTTTCTGTAAAAATCGCGTCCTGCGGGTGACGAGTTTCCCTTTCGTCAGTCCGTGTCGACCTCTGCGTCAAAGGAGAGTCCGCCGTGCCCCAAATAACATATGAGAGAAGCAGCGACCCAACAAAGCACGAGACACACGAAACGCCATGTAACAACCAAATCGGTGCAAACACGATTGGAATAGAGTCTCCGCGAGCATAGAAAGCCAGGTCGGCCCATTCGGGAACCGTTGCAATAACACCAAGGAAAACACCGATGGCACCGAGATGCCTCGGCCTTCTCATTCCCCCCTTGCATAGCGCAGCACCATGAACAAACGCCGCGAGGCATGCGCCCAGGATAACGAGCCAGGTCATTGCACCTGACGCTAGGCCGATTGAAGATGAAAACCGGTGATAAGGGGTGACCGCCATTACGACAAGCGCAATGGCGCAGGCAAATGTAGCAGAACGGCGGGAAAAGAGCATACGGCCTCCATAGCGTGTCATTATATCGCTCGAGCCGCTCGTTTATCTCTGTTCTCACACCAGCCAGCATCAATGATTCAGGCGAACTCCAATCCGCGCCAGATCACGGTCCGGCTTTTGTTCGCAGTCCCCACATCAAAGCGGGATGCGGTTTCCTTTTGGACGCCGGTTCGGAAAGCGCATCCCGTTCCAGGGCAATATTCTGGGATGCAGTTTCCGCAGCCCACCCCATTTGGAAAGCGCATCCCATAATTTGGCTGAAAACTGAGATGCGCTTTCCAAACGAGCCGAAACGGGCCGAATCGATCGGGCCACCTCGCATCCCGCTATCCTCGCCATCTGCCCGAGCGTGCTACACTAGCAGCATCTATGCCACCGCGAACGGCTCGGCCCCGCGCCCGCCGCTCGCAAACGAACTTTAAACGCACGAGGGTTGGCCATGCCGCTTTTCTCGCAACATACCGCCCGGTTCTCGCCGGACGTTCCTTTGGAGGGCACCAGCTCTCGCGAGCTGCTCAAGCGGTACCAGCCGCTCGAGACACTTGCGACCGGCGGTTTTGGCTCCATCGAGATCTGCCGCGACACGCACCTGCGCCGCCGCGTCGCCATTAAACGCATCCCCCTTATCAACGGTGCCGGCATGCCCGCTAGCGACATCATGGATGTCCTGCGCGAGGCGCACACTGCCGCCATGCTTCAACATCCCAACATCGTGCAGGTTATCGACTTTACGCACGACACAGCCTATGCCTACCTGGTTATGGAATATGTCGATGGCATGTCGCTGGCCGAGTTTTTGCACCGCGCGGACGGCCACTCACTTACCTTTGACGAGGCCGCGGCCATTGCCGATGCCCTGGGCCAGGCGCTCACCTTCGCCCACAGTAATGGCGTACTCCACCTGGACATTAAGCCCGCCAACGTGCTCATCGACCACTCGGGCAATGTAAAGCTCACCGACTTTGGCATGGCGCGGCTGTCGTCCGCCGGTGGCTTTGGCGGCTCACGCGGCGGCACCATCGGCTACATGCCGCCCGAGCAGCTCGATATCGAGACCGGCACGGTCGACGAGCGCGCCGATGTCTTTGCCCTCGCCTGTGTGATCTACGAGGGCCTGTGCGGCAGCGCTCCTTTTATGGCGGCCACGCCCGCCGACTCGCTCGGCCGCATCATCGGCGGCGCCACCTATCCCAGCGAGCTGATACCACACTTTCCCCCGGGAGCCGAGGCCGCGCTCATGAGCGCGCTCTCCCCCATGCCGCAGGACCGCCCCAACAGCATCGAGGCATTTTGCGACCAGCTCCTTGCCGGTCTGGGCAGCGTGCGCGAAGGCCGTCGCAGCCTGGAGCAAATGGTTGGCGAACTTTCGGATGACGAGCAGGAGCTCGACGATATCGAGCCGTCGCACTACGAGGACGACACCATCGAAGTCGACCCCGCACTCGGCTGGGCAGGCACGCGCTGGAGCCATGCGCGCGACTACGCCATGCACGCTATCTCGGCGCTAACGTGCGGCGCCTTTAGCTTTTTGCTGATGCAGACGGCCGGCGTCGCGGCGCTTCCCGGCCTGGTCATTGCGGCTATCGCGATCGGAGCGGCGGCCGGCCTGGCCCCCCAGATTGGCTCGGCCATCTCGGCTGTGGGCTTTTTGGTGCTCATGGCAAACGCCACCATGCAGGCACAGGGCGTCCTGTCGATGTTGCCCGTCGCGGTGATCTTTGCCGCCGCCATGTCCGGTTGGTGGATCGCCTGGGGTCGCACCGAGGCTGCCGCGAGCGCCGCACTCACCTGTGCACTCGCGCTTGGCTGTCTGACCGGCAATACCTTCCTGGCAGCTGGGGTCACCGCCGGCGTCGCGTCATTTTGGCTCGGCCCGGCAAGCGCCGCCGCGGCAACGGGCATGGGCGCACTTTTTGCCCGTCTGGCCACGGTCGCGCTTTCAGCCGGAGGCGTGCTGGGGCTCGGTAACGTTGCCGCAGCGCTGGGAGACCCACTCCTTTGGGCTGCCTTTGTGCTGGTAGCGGCAACTGCCGCGGCGTCATCTGCGCTGCTCAACGCCCATGCCAAGCGTGCCGATCAGGGCTCAAACCTTGCCGTAATCGCCGCCATCGCTGTCGCCGGCATCGGCTGCGCAGCGGCGTCCTGTCTTGCACACCATATGGAAATTGCCAGCCTTGCAGCCGCGGTCGTCGCCAAGGCGGCGGTTGCGGGAACCCTATCCTCTATAATCGTTGGGATATGCCTATATTTGCTCGGATACCAAAGAACCTATACGGAGAGTGATCTTTCGTGAACTTCCTGAACATCTTCGAGGACCACGTGGCCGGCATCTTCGGTGCCACCCGTGCCCCGTTCTCCTTTAAGAAGCTTGCCAAGCAGGCCGCTCGCGACATGGAGGATCAGACTCTGGTGATCAACGGCGTCAACACGGCGCCGGCACTCTATACCATCCTGATCGCCGCCGACGACGATCCCATGCTCGCCCCGTTCTACCCCGAGCTTTCGCGCGAGGTCCGCGAGTTTGTGAAGGCGCAGGCCGAAAAGCGCCGCTATGTCTTTGTCGGCGAGCCCCTCGTGCGCTTTATGATCGATCCGCAGCTGCGCGCCGGCAAGTTCTCGGTCTTTGCCGAGAACGTCGATGCCCCCACGCTCGGCCGCCTGTACGAAGAAGAGCGCGCCTATCAAAACGGTCTGGGCCAAAACAACTCCGCGGCAAGCCGTGCCGCCAGCGCCCCGCGCGCCGGCCAGCAGCAGTTTGCTGCCCCGCAGCAGCAGCGCCCCGCCGCCATGCCCCAGCAGCAGCCGACGCCTCGCGCCGCCGCTCCCGACCCGCTTGCCGTGGCAGACCCCTTCGCGCCTAGCGTCCCCGACCCCGCCGCAGCACCCATCCCGGTGCCGCAGACCGTCTCGCGCGACGCGCTTGCCGGCATGGGCGGAGCCGCCGCGACCGGTGCCGCCGTGGGCCTAGGCGCCGCAGCCGGCATCGCCTCCAACATGGCGAGCACTCGCGCCCCGCAGCGCCCGCTCGCCCAGCTCGTCGACGTCGTGAGCGGCGAGAGCCATAGCATCACCTCCGCACAGGTGACTATCGGTCGCGAGCGCTCGGTTTCCGATATTGCCCTGCGCGACCCCAACGTGTCGCGCCGCCACGCCCAGCTCACCTTTACGGGCTCGGATTGGTCGATCGAGGACCTCAATTCCACCAACGGCACGCTCGTCAACAACCGCCGCATTACGCGCTGCCCGCTGCGCAACGGCGATCTGCTGACGTTTGGCCTGAGCACCTTTGAATTTAGGGGATAGTCGCTTATGAACATCGATATCGTCCTTTTTGCAGGCCGCATCGTCCTGGTCGCCCTGCTCTATATCTTCCTGTTCGCCGTCATGAAGACCGGCGTGGGACTTGTGCGCGGACAGCGCCGCGACTCGGCTATCTGGACGATCGATGTGGACAAGGGCCCGCGCGGCATCCGTGGCATCCACGTAGACATGCTCGGCCCCGTCATCGTCGGTCGCTCGCCATCTTCGGACATCTGCATCAACGAACCGTTCGTCTCGGCCTCGCATGCGCGCTTTTCGCTGCAGGGCCCGGCGCTCATCATCGAGGACCTCAACTCGCTTAACGGCACGCTCGTCAACGGCCGCCAGCTCGTGGAGCCCGCGACGCTGCGTGAGGGCGACGAAGTCCAGATTGGCGACGTGGTCATGAAGGTGAACCGTCGATGATCGACGAGGAGAACAAGTCCGCAACTATGACCGAGGCACCGGCTGCCGCCACAGCTGCGCCGGCCCACGCCGCTCCGGCGGGCTCCGCACCCGTGGAACCCGAGGACACCGTGTTCTCCCTGCCTCTTTCGCATGTAACGCATGATATTTCGGATCTCGCCGATAACGAGGACGAAGAGGATGCCGTAGCGGCGCCCATCGGCGCACATGCTGCGGAACAGCCCACAGCGCCCGAAGCAACCCCGGCGCCGGCTCACTTTGCAGAGCCCGTCGCCGCGGCAATCAACGAGAGCGCTGCGGTGTTTGCGGCACCCGAGCCCGCCGCGCCGGCGTTTCCCATAGCCCCGGCATCCGAGGTTGCGCCCGCGTCTACGCCGGCGCCCGAGCCTATAGACGTCAGCCCGCAAGACGACGAGTCGACCGCCCGCGCGCCCGAGGAGCCCGGCTCCCCGGACACCGGCGATTCCGAATCAAACGCCGAGACCGACACCGTCTCTCCCGGTGACACAGCCGAGATCGACGTTGCCGCCGTTGAGACCAAGCTCAAAGACCCCGGCTCGACCATGAGCTTTGAGCCCCTGACCGAGGAGCGCATCGAGACCGACTCGACCTATGATGCCGGCACCACCACGCAACTCATGTGGGGCGCCCGCTCTGACGTTGGCTGCGTACGCCCGCACAATGAGGATTCCTACCTGGTGCAGTCGCCGCTCTTTTGCGTATGCGACGGCATGGGCGGTCACGCCGCCGGCGAGGTAGCCTCTTCCATTGCCGTCGAGACTATTGCCAAGACGGCCCCGCAGTCCGCCGACGCAGCACGCCTGGCCGCAGCCGTCGAGGCAGCCAACGCCGCCGTAATCGAGGCGGCCCTGAACGGCCTGGGCAAGCCCGGCATGGGCTGCACAGCCACTTGCGCCTATATCGAAAACGACACGCTCGCCATCGCCCACGTGGGTGACTCTCGCGCCTACCTGCTCCACGAGGGCACGCTCATCCGCGTGACCCGCGACCACTCCTACGTGGAGGAGCTCGTGGACGCCGGTGAGATTACGGCAGACGAGGCTCGCGTCCACCCCAACCGCTCGGTCATCACCCGTGCGCTGGGCTCGGACCCCGCCATGTATGCCGACCACTTCACTCTGCATATCGAGGAAGGCGACCGCCTGATCCTGTGCTCCGACGGCCTTTCGAGCATGATTCCCGATAGCGATATCGAGAACATCGCCACGCAGTCCTCAACCGCGCAAATCTGCGTCGACAACCTAGTGGACGCGGCGCTTGCCGCCGGCGGCCACGACAACGTGACCGTAGTAGTCGTTGACCTGGTTGACGATGGCGTTATGCGCGAGGCGCAACGCGTGCGTCGCCGCAACGTCACCATCGGCGTCGTCTTAGGTCTCGTCTTGGTGCTGGCGGCTGCCATCTGGGCCTACACGGGTGTCACCGGCTCGTACTACCTGGGTACCTACCAGGGCAATGTCGCCGTCTGGCGCGGCCTGCCCGGCAAGCCGCTCGGACTCAAGCTCCACTGGCTCGAAAGCGAAACCAGTATCAAGCTGTCCGACCTGCCCGAAGACACGCAAAACCGCCTCAAGGCGGGCATTCCGCAAACAAGTGTCGACGATGCGCAGGACACGATATCCAAGTACCGCCACCAGATCGACGAGGAGCAGACCCGCCAGGTGATCGACGCGCAAACGATTCGCGACAACACCGACCAGGGATCGACCTCCGAATCAGATTCCGAGAAAACCGCCGAACAGTCCGCCGAGGCCGAAGCCTCCGAAAAGAACTAGAAAGGGAGTGCCGCTTATGAGTCGCCGCAACACCGAGCTGCTCTTGCTCATCGCCTCGGCGTTCCCCGTCATCCTGCTGTATGCGATGTACGTCCTCACCGCGGGCGCTGCCATCTCCTTTGAGACGCTCGCCGTACCGATCGGCCTCTTTGCCGCCTTTGCCGCGGCCCACATTGCCGTGCGCATCTTGGCGCCCGGTGCCGACCCCGCCATCCTGCCCATTGTCTTTGTGCTTTCGGGCATCGGCATCACGTTCGTGACGCGTCTCGCCCCCGCTCTCGCCATCTCACAGCTCATCATCCTGTTTGTCTCGGTGGCCCTGATGGTGGGAACGCTCGCGTTGGTTAAGAACCTCGACGTAGTCATGCGCTACAAGTACACCTTTGGCATTATCGGCATCATTCTGTTGATGCTGCCTATCTTTATCGGCACCACGATCTCGGGCTCCAAGCTGTGGATTCGCATCGCGGGCTTTACCATCCAGCCCGGCGAGTTCGCCAAGGTCTTTATCGTGCTGTTCCTGGCCGGGTACCTGGCCGAGAACCGCGAGCTGCTCTCCATCTCCAACCGCAAGATCTTAGGTCTTAAGATCCCTCGCCTGCGACTGCTGCTGCCGCTGTTTGCCGTGTGGGGTGTGTGCCTGCTCGTCGTCGTCTTCGAACGCGATCTGGGTTCGGCCGTGCTGTTCTACACCATCTTCTTGCTGATGCTCTACGTTGCCACGGGACGATTCTCGTATGTCGTTATCGGCCTTGCGCTCTTAGCCGTTGGAGCCGTGGGCGCCTACAAGTTCCTGTCTCACGTTCAGGTGCGTTTCCAGGTTTGGGTCGATCCGTTTAAGGACGCCCAGGGCCAGGGCTACCAGATCGTCCAGTCGCTCTTCTCGCTTGCCGATGGCGGTCTGGTCGGTGTTGGTATCGGCAACGGCATGGCCAACAACATCCCTGTCGTCGAGTCCGACTTTATCTTCTCGGCCATCGGCGAGGAGATGGGCCTTTTGGGCGGCGGCGCCGTGCTCATCCTGTTTATGCTCTTTGCCGTGCGTGGCCTCACCACGGCTGCCCGCGCTAAATCCGACCTCGCCGCCTTTAGCGCCACGGGCCTTACGGCCGCCATCAGCTTCCAGGCCTTTTTAATCGTGGGCGGCGTTACCCGCCTGATCCCGCTGACCGGCGTCACCCTACCCTTTATGAGCCAGGGCGGTTCCTCGCTGCTGGCAAGCTTTATCATCGTCGCGCTCCTGCTGCGCGCCGGTGACGAAGCGACCGGACGCGAGGCCGAGCTTACCGGCACCGGCACTATGGCCGCCATCACCGATGATCAGGTCGCATCTGCCGCCGCCCCGACGGGCACGCGCTTTGCCACCTCGTCTTCCTACGGCAGCGGCAGCCATTCCGTCGGCTCGCGCATGCGCCGTCGCCTGCTCGACACGCCTGAATCCGGTGTGCTCGGCCGCGTTGCGCTCGCCAACCGTCTAACCCGTGCGGTGCTCGCCTTTACGGCGCTGTTCGCCATCCTTATCGGCAACCTCACCTATGTCCAGGTCATCAAGGCCAAGGACTATCAGGATATGCCGACCAACAACCACACTATCGCCCGCTCCAAGTACATCCAGCGCGGTTCCATCATCACGTCCGACGGCGTGACGCTGGCCGAGTCGCTGCAGCAGGAGGACGGCACCTACGTACGCTCCTACCCCAACGGCAACCTGGCAGCGCACGTGGTTGGCTACGTGAGCCAGCAGTATGGCACCACCGCCATCGAGAGTGTCATGAACGACACGCTCACCGGCTCTAAGGATTACTCCAGCTGGAACAACGCCATCGCGTCGCTCGCGGGCCAGACCCAGCCGGGCAACACCGCCAAGCTCACCATCGACTCGCGCATCCAGACGGCGGCCGAGCAGGCACTCAAGGGCTTTAAGGGCGCTGTAGTGGTCATCGACCCGCGTACCGGCGCGGTGCTCGCATGTGCCAGCTCGCCCACCTACGACAACACCAACATCGATGCCCTGCTGCAGACGGGCGGCGGCGAGGACGGCTCCATGTACAATCGCGCCATGGACGCGCTGTACACGCCGGGCTCAACGTTTAAGGTCGTTACGCTTTCCGCGGCACTCGAGACCGGTACCGCCAGCCTTACCAGCACCTACCAGGCGCCCGGCTCCATGGACATCGGCAACGCACCGGTCACCAACTATGCCAACGAGAGCTACGGCACCATCAGCCTGCAGCAGGCCTTTGCCGTGTCCTCCAACGTCGTCTTTGGCCAGGTGGCAAACGAAGTTGGCGCAAACACGCTCGTGCAGTTTGCCAACGCCTTTGGCTACGGCCAAAAGCTCGGCCAGGACCTGACCTCCGCGGCCTCCATCATGGCCGACCCGTCGCTCATGACCGAGTGGGAGACCGCCTGGGCCGGCGCCGGCCAGCCTGTCGGCATGGACCACACGCCCGGCCCGCAGACCACCGTCATGCAAAACGCCGTGATTGCCGCCGCCATCGCTAACAGCGGCGTAGTCATGGACCCGTACTTTGTAGCCCAGGTACTCGCCCCGGACGGAACCGTGGTCAAGACCACGCAGTCCCGCTCGCTGGGTCAGGCCGTCAGCTCCGCCACGGCCGACCAGGTCAAGCAGGCCATGCTTGCCGTCGTCCAGTCCGGCACCGGCACCGATGCCCAAATCCCCGGCGTCAAGGTCGCCGGCAAGACCGGCTCGGCCGAAACCGGCGGCACCAACGTCAACTCGATGTTCGTTGGCTTTGCACCTTACGATTCACCCACGGTCGCTATCTCGGTGGCCTTAGAGGATTACGACAAGCATGACGTCAAGGCCGCCAAGATCGCCGGCATCGTCCTGACCGCGGCGCTTGCCGCACAGGGAGCGTGATGCCCATGATCGAATCGGACACCCGAGGCGCGCCGCGGCCGAAGAGTTAGCGGCAACGCGCCACACGGCCCCAGCGGCCACATCGTAGGTACTACACACATCGTTGAGCGAATAGTTATGTTAGGAGCAGGAATGGAACAGAGGGTCCTCGGGGGAAGATACCTCCTCAAGGATAAGGTGGGAACAGGCGGCATGGCGACCGTCTACCGTGCACAGGACCAGGTCCTCGACCGCACGGTAGCCGTCAAGATCATGCTGCCGCAGTATGCTGGCGACGCAACCTTCGCCGCACGCTTTAAGCAGGAGGCCCAGGCAGCAGCCGGTCTCTCCTCCCCCTATATCGTGGGCGTCTACGATTGGGGCAAGGACGGCGACACCTATTACATCGTCATGGAGTACCTGCGCGGCACCGACCTTAAGAGCGGCATCAAGAGCCACGGCGCCCTCGACCCCAAGAAGGTCGCCCAGATCGGCTCGCAGATCAGCTCCGCGCTTTCGGTCGCCCACAAGCACGAGATCATCCACCGCGACATCAAGCCGCAGAACATCATGGTGCTGCCCGACGGCAACATCAAGGTGATGGACTTTGGCATCGCGCGCGCCAAGAACAGCCACCTCACGCAAGACAACAACGTGCTGGGAACCGCCCACTACGTCAGTCCCGAGCAGACCCGTGGTCAGGACCTCGGCCCCACCTCGGATATCTACTCGCTGGGCGTCGTGATGTACGAGTGCGCCACCGGCCGCGTGCCCTTTGACGGTGATGACGCCATCTCAGTCGCACTCAAGCAGGTCAACGAGCTGCCTATTCCGCCGAGCCAGATCAACTCCGGTGTCGACGCCGACCTTGAGCGTATCATCCTCAAGTGCATGGAGAAGGACCCGGCAAACCGCTTCCAGACCGCCGACGAGCTGCGTCAGGTGCTCAACAGCTACCTGTCGGGCCGTGCCGTCAACATCTCGGAGCCCACGCGCATCATCGGTGCACCCGGTGAACTGGGCGCCACCAAGACTCGCGAGCTTTCCGATCAGACGCGCGCCATGGTACGTCCCGTCTCGGGCGTGAGCGGCCAGAATACCGCCCGTAGCTCGGTTTCGGGCTCCACCGGCTCCTACGAGGTCGAAAAGCCCAAATCCAACAAGAACAAGATCATCGCCGCCGTGGTGGCAGCCGTTGCCGTCATCGGTATCGTGGTGGCCTTTGCCACAGGACTCTTTGGCGGCGAGCAGGTCACCGTGCCCGATGTGCTGGGCAAGGACCAGCAGACTGCCGTCGAGCAGATCAAGGAAGCCGGCCTCGAGGTCGGCACCATCGACCAAAGCTACAACGACGATATCGACGAGGGCAAGGTCGCCGAGCAGACGCCCAACGGCAAAACCAAGAAGGCCAAGGGCACCAAGGTGAACCTGGTAATCTCCAAGGGCCCAAAGCCCTCCGAGAAGGTTGAGGTTCCCCGGCTTGTCGGCCTGACCAAGGACCAGGCAGAAGCCGCGCTGGCAAGCGTTGGCCTGAAGGGCAACGCCACCGAGGAGGCCAACGAGGCCGACGAAGGCCAGGTCTTTGAGCAGGGCACCGACGCCGGTAAGGAAGTCGAGAAGGGCACGACCATCTCGTACAAGGTCTCGAGCGGCCCGGATACCACGTCCGTCCCCGACCTGACCGACATGACCGAGGCCCAGGCGCGCAACGCCCTCGATATGGCAGGCTTTGGCGTCGACGTGAGCTACCAGGAGAACGACTCGGTTACCGAGGGCACCGTGATCAGCTGGAACCCCAGCGGCAAGCAGAAGCCCGGCGCCACGATTACCGTCGTCATTGCCAAGAAGTCCGGCAAGGCCTCCGTCCCGGGCAACCTATACGGCAAGAGCATTTCCGCCGCCGTTACCGCGCTCAACAACGCCGGTTTCTATAACATTGGCTTCTGTGACCAGAACGGCAATCCCGTGAGCGGTAACGAGGATGCCACCGTTACGGGCGTCTCCCCCACCGGCAAGCAGTCCACCGACAGCACGATTACGCTGACGGTTGCGCTTTCTGGCTCGGGTTCGGGTTCGGGTACGGGCGGCGATTCCGGTACGACCAACTAGTCGCCACCCAACCGCTCATTACGGCTCTCGCCGCAAACATATTCGCTCACAGGCGCCCGCTTGCTCCCCCAGCAAGCGGGCGCTTCATTTTTGACATGGCATGAACCAGAAGAGCCCGGCACCGTAGCGGTACCGGGCTCGATATTCCTCTGGTGCCCCCGGGCGGATTCGAAAACTCCCCCCCGCGGGGAAATGAGTGACGCGGGTGTCGACGGTCCGAATCCTGCCCTTAGACCAGAAGAGCCCGGCACCGTGGTGGTACCGGGCTCGGCAAATCTCTGGTGCCCCCGGGCGGATTCGAACCGTCGACACCCGCTTTAGGAGAGCGGTGCTCTATCCCCTGAGCTACGGAGGCATGTTGTACTAGTGTAGCAGATTTACGCCGCTGTAATGCTACGTATAGCCACTCTTCGAAGTTGCGGTGGAACAGCCCTCCGGAAAGTGCGCCCCACTATCCAGGCAAATTCTGGGTCAGACTTTCCCCATGAGACCTAGCCGGGAAACTGTGTCCCAGAATTTCGGCTCGAAACGGGACACGGTTTCCCAAACGGGCCCGTTCCGGAAACTACATCCCGCAATCGGCGCTCGAACTGGGATGCACTTTCCCGATCGAGTCCCATGGGAAACTGCGCCCCGCTTTGGGGGCGCTCTTTAATGACTAGTTGCCTTTGTGGAAAAGGTTCTTGATGACGGAGGGGATGCTCTTGGCGCCCTTGGCCGTCACATCGATAAAGTCGGGCGAACGAACGAGCTTGTCCTCGTCAATGTACTTACGCACCGCGCGAAGCGTTTCCTTGTCATTGCGCGTCGAAAACGTAAAGTGGCCATTCTCTTTGGTAAAGATGGCAAAACGCGTAATCTTCTTGGTGCCGCGCAAAACCTCGGCGGCAATATAGTCGACCTCGTCCCACGGGATTTGGATATAATCCTCGGGATTACGCTCGTTATAGTACTCAAACGCCTTATTGCCCACCATCACGCTACCGTGGCTGGTAAGCCCCATCAGGCAGGTTGCCGGCGTTGCCAAATCGACCGTGCTGTTCTGAGATTGCGCCATACGCGCCTCGCCCTCCAATAAAAACAATCGGACCGCATCCAGTGTACCCACCGGGTGCGGTCCGTTTCAATGGCTCAAAAGCCCTTGCCTAGCAACTCTCGGTCTTAAGCCGAAGCGTGCTTACATGAAGCCGCAGACGCGACCGATGATGCCGACGGCGAAGAGAGCCAGGATGATGACGATCGGGCTGACCTTCTTCTTGAGGAGCTTGCAGACCAGAAGGGTCAGGCACACGGCGGCAAGGCCGGGGATGAGCTGATCGAGGTTGGCCTGAAGCGTGGTGACCTTCACCGGGTCGAGTGCGTTGGCACCGACAGAGCTGTACATCGTCAATGCCTGCTTGATGCCCTCAGAACCGGCGGGCAGGTTGGCCCAGTCGATATAGGCGCCAGCGGACTGCGTGACCTTGGAGACGATCGGGGTAAAGGAGATGGAAACCCAACGCTCGACCAGGGCGCCGATGATGAACATACCCAGGATGGAAGCACCCTCGGTGACCTTGCCCATCAGACCGCCGGAGAGGTCCTTGGCGATGGAGGAGCCGACCTTGTAGCCAAACTCCTGCGTGTACCACAGGAAGGCGTAACGGATGATGTTCCACGCGAAGAAGAACAGCAGCGGACCGGCGATGCTGCCGGACAGGGCCAGGGAAGCGCCCAGTGCGCCCAGAATCGGGCGAAGGGTGAACCAGAAGGCGGGGTCGCCGACGCCGGCGAGCGGGCCCATCATACCGACCTTGACGCCCTGAATGGCGACGTCGTCAATCGGAGCACCGTTGGCGCGCTCCTCCTCGAGGGCGAGGGTAACGCCAATGACGGGGGCGGAAACATAGGGGTGGGTGTTATAGAACTCCAGGTGGCGCTTAAGAGCGGCAATCTGGTCATCCTTGCTGGTGTAGAGCTTCTTGATCGCAGGGATCATTGCGAAGCACCAGCCGCCGTTCTGCATACGCTCGTAGTTCCACGAGCCCTGAAGGAACTGATGACGGAAGCAAACCTTCTTACGGTCAGCCTTGGTGAGCTGAATCTTGTTCTCTGCCATATGTATCACTCCCCTCCTACTCGTAATCGTTCAGAATGTCGCCGAGCGGGTCACCGGAGCCACCGCCCATGCCGCCACCCTGCTTGGCCAGATCCTTAAGGCCAAGGTAGATGAGGGCAAGGGAGATGCCGATGAGGCCAAGGGCGATCAGCGTGAGCTGAGGGATGGCAGCAAGGACAAAGCCGAGGATGAAGAACGGCCAGGTCTCCTTGGTGGCCATCATGTTGATGACCATGGCGTAACCGACGGAAGCGACCATGCCGCCGCCGACAGCCATGCCGCCGGACAGCCAATCGGGCATAGCGTTAAGCGCGTTGGTAACAGCCTCGGCCGGGATGATGCACAGAAGTACTGCCGGGATGGCGATACGAACACCCTGCATGAGGATGCCGGCGTACTGCCAACGCTCGATGCCGGCGAAGTCGCCCTTCTCGGCGCAGGCGTCCATGCCGTGAACCATAGCGGTAGCCAGGGTACGGCAGATCATGGTCAGGAACAGACCAGCGACCGACAGCGGGACGGCGACGGCGATAGCGGCGGTAACGGCCTTGGCCGAATCGGTGGCGCCACCGTTGAGGGCGAGCACCATGATGATCGAAGAAGCGACCGAGGCCAGAGCGGCGTCAGGCGCGACGGCGGCACCGACGTTAGCCCAGCCAAGGGCCATCATCTGGAGCGAACCGCCCAGGAGGATGCCCTCCTGAAGGTGACCGGTTACGAGACCGATAAGCGTGCATGCCACGAGCGGCTGATGGAACTGGAACTCATCCAGAATGCCTTCCATACCGGCAAGCAACGCGACAATCGCAACAAGCAGAATAGTGATTGCAGACATGTATCGGACCCTCCTTTACTATGCTTGAGCGGCCAGTTCGGCCTTAGCTTTCTTCAACATGGCGTCGAGATCCTCGGAGGAATCCGAAGGAACCTTGCGGACCTCGAACTTGACGCCCTTGGCCTTGAGAGCCTCGATGGTCTTGACGTCGTCATCGCCCATAGCGACAGCGTTAGTGACGACGACCTTGCCCTTGGAGTGGGCCATGGAACCGATGTTGGCTTCCTTGATGTCGACGCCGGCCTCGATGGCCCTGAGCAGATCCTGCGGGTTCTCGAACAGCAGCATCGCCTTGGTGTCGCCAAAGCGCGTGTCCTTGACGACCTCGGCCATCTTCTTGATGGGCACGACGTTGGCGTGGACTCCCGGAGGGGCAGCCTGCTCGATCATGGTCTTGCGGAGCTCGTCGTGAGCAACGCCGTCGGAGACCACGATGATGCGGTTGGGGTTGATCTGCTTGGTCCACGTGGTGGCCACCTGACCATGCAGCAGACGCGTGTCGATACGGACGTGGGCGATCTTAATGTGCCCGTCGCCGATCACCGTTCCCGGAGGAATGGCACCCGCAGGAGCAGCGGCGGCCGCAGCCGGCTTCTTCTCCTCGGGCTCCAGAGACTCGGGCTTGACGCGCACGCCGGCCTTAGCCTCAGTCACGAGATGTTTTGCGATCGCATGTGCAGTGTTCTTTGCGTCAAAGCGCTGCGAATATGCCTCGATGAGCATAGGCAGGTTGACACCGGTGACGATAGCCCAGGAATCGTGGCCCTCGATGAGCCCGCTGATCTGGTTGAACGGCGTGCCGCCCCACAGATCAACGAGGAAGAGCACCTGCTCCTGGTCCTCGAAGGAAGCGATTGCTTCCTCGACCTTGGCACGGAAGTCGTCGGGGCCCATGCTCGGCTCGAGCGAGACCACGGCAACAGACGGCTGATCGCCAAAGACCATCGAGCCCGTCTGCTTGATTCCAGCCGCCAAGTCACCATGGCTAGCAAGAACAATACTTACCATCACATAACCTCCTTTTTGTCTACGTATTTCCTACACGACAATAAAGGAGTATACCTGTTCGCCTTGTGGATTTATAGCTAAATTCGCAAACGGTTGCATTATTTGTTTAAACGTCTAAGTTTGTTACAAATTGATTACGTTGCTGATTTACAGCTCATTGCCTACTAAAACGTGATTTCCCAATTACTTTCACAGATATATACAGACACTCTGTTCATTAACGCCGCTTTTAGGTTAATCCCAATGCGCCTGCGTGCCGCTATTTTGTTTAAACAGACATAACTTGACTAATTGTATAACTTATGCTCTAGCGCAAGTAGTCGTTGGGGACGTTCTTAAACGACTAGTCAAACAAGAACGTCCCCAACGACTAGGGGCTAGACGATGTGGAGAGGGTTAGCGGCGTCGACGGCGTCGGGGGCGTCAGAAGGGCCGCCGGGGGCAGCGTCTGCCGGATCCTCGTCGGGGGTCTCGATCTGCTTGATCATGACCTCTTGGCCCTGGAGCAAATAGGTATCGCCACTGCCGCAATGGGGGCAGGTCTTGCCGTGCTCGACTGTCGCATAGTCGCGGCCGCACGCCTCGCAATGCGTCACGGCCTCGACGGGCTCCACGATAAGCTCCGCGCCCTGCGTGATGGACTTTTTATCTGCCGCCCAGCGCCAAGCGTCGAGCAGCAAGTCGGGAACGACGCCCGAGACCTCGCCCAGCAGCAGCGTGACGCTCGAAACGCGACGCACGCCATTGGCGCGCGCCACGTTCTCAACATCGCGAATAATGTGATAAACGATTCCCAATTCATGCAAGGTAGAAACCTTTCAACAACGGTTGATGCGATGCAAACTCAAAGCAAGGGGACGGCGAAATCTAGTCTGCGCCGTCCCCTTACCCGCCATGGTTACCTATTTACGACCGAACTTGATTTTGATTGCACGCTTTAAAGCATACTTGCCAAGGCTCGGGAGCTTTTGCTCGTATTTGACCATCGTGGAGCACTCGGGGCGATCGCGATCCAGATGGATGGCATCGAACGCGCACTTGGTGGTGCACAGGCCGCAGCCGATGCACTTGTTGGGGTCGACGATTGAGGCACCGCAGCCAAGGCAACGGGCGGTCTCGGCGCGCACCTGCTCTTCGGTAAAGGTCTCGACGTACTCGCTGAAGGGCGCGGCCTTCTCGCGCTCGTGGTCCACGTGGGCAACCTCACGGCTCGCGTTGTCATAGCTCTCGATCACGACATCGTCGCGGCCGAGCGCGGCGTAGCGGCGCTGGTTGCGGCCGATGGTGAGCGTGGAGCCCGGCTGCACAAAGCGATGGATGGACACGGCGGCCTCGTGACCGGCGGCGATGGCATCGATGGCAAAGCTCGGACCGGTATAGACGTCGCCGCCCACAAAGATGTCGGGTTCGGCGGTCTGGTAGGTCTGGGGATCGGCAAGGGCGCCCTGACCACGGCCAAGCTCCACCTTGGAGCCAGCCAGCAGGTCGCCCCACACGATGGACTGGCCGATGGACATGACCACGCGGTCGGCATCGACGCGGCGCAGGTCGTTCTCGTCGTACTCGGGCGCAAAACGGCCCTCGTCATCGTAGACGCGCGTGCAGCGCTTAAAGGTGATGCCGCACACACGGCCGGCCTCGTCCAGATGGACCTCCTTGGGGCCCCAACCGCAACTGATGTGTGCGCCGTCCTCGATGGCCTCGCGACGCTCTTCCTCGCTGGCGGGCATCTGTGCCTCGCTCTCCAGGCAGAACATCTCAACATGCTCGGAACCCAGACGGCAGGCGTTGCGGGCAACGTCGATGGCCACGTTGCCGCCGCCCACCACGATGGTGCGGCCGGGCAGCGCATCGATCTTGCCGCTGTTGACCTCGCGCAAAAAGTCGACGGCCACGGTCACGTCCTCGGCGTCCTCGCCCGGAATGCCGGCAAGGCGGCCGCCCTGGCAGCCAATGGCAACGTAGAAGGCCTTGAAGCCCTGCGCGCGCAGCTCGTCGAGCGTCACGTCTCGACCGACTTCCACGCCATAGCGGAACTCGGCACCCATCAGGCGAATGACCTCGACCTCGGCCTCAATGACGTCCTTCTGCAGCTTAAAGCTGGGAATGCCGTAGGTGAGCATGCCGCCCGGGCGCTCGTTTTTCTCGAACACGACGGGCTTGTAGCCCTTCTCGGCCAGATAAAAAGCGCAGGACAGGCCGGCCGGACCGGCACCGATGATGGCAATCTTCTGATCGAAGCCGCCGGCACGCGTCGGGGTCACCACAGGTGGGACATAGCGGGTCGCGGCATCCAGATCGCGCTGGGCGATAAACTTCTTGACCTCGTCGATAGCCACGGCGGCGTCCACACGGCCGCGGGTGCAGGCATCCTCACAGCGGCGGTTGCACACACGGCCGCAGATAGCGGGCAGCGGGTTCTCGCGCTTGATGAGCGCCAGGGCCTCGTCATAGCGACCCTGAGCCGCGAGCTTCAAATAGCCCTGAACGGCAACATGCGCGGGGCAAGCTGTCTTGCAGGGCGCGGTGCCGGACTCATGCGTCTCGATGCGGTTGTCGTTGCGGTAGTTGGGCGACCACTTGGTGTGGTCCCACTTGGTGGCATCGGGCAGCTCCTGGCGCGGATACTCGGGCACCTGTCCGCCCGCCTTTTTGCTGCAGAGCTTCTGGCCCAGCTTGGCGGCACCGGCCGGGCACACCTCAACGCAGCGACCGCAGGCCACGCACTTGTCCTTCTCGACCTTGGCGACATAGGCCGAGCGCGACAGGTTAGGCGTGTTGAACAGCTGCGAGGTGCGCAGGGCGTAGCACACGTTAACGTTGCAGTTGCAGATAGCGAAAATCTTGTTCTCGCCGTCAATGTTGGTGATCTGGTGCACAAAGCCGTTGTCCTCGGCCTGGCGCAGGATGTCGTAAACCTCGTCGCGGGTCACGTAATGGCCACGGTCGGTCTCGACCACGTAGTCGGCCATATCGCCCACAGCGATGCACCAGTCGGCCGGATCGTCGGCGCAGCCTTCGCCCATCACGCGGCGGCTCGCGCGGCAGCTGCAGGTGCTGGCGGCATACTTGCCCTCGTATTTGTCAAGCCAGTGCTCGATATGCTCGATCGGCACCGAGGTGCTCGCGGCATCGATGGCCTTCTCGACCGGAATGACATGCATGCCGATGCCGGCACCGCCGGGCGGTACCATCGGCGTGGCCTTGGACAGCGGTCCCTTGGACGCCTGCTCAAAGAACTTGGCATAGACCGGATGCTCCTCGAGCTGGCTCACGCGCATGTTGAGGAACTCGGCGGAACCCGGCACCAGCATGGGCAGCACCCACTGCTTGGCGCGCTGGGGGTTTTCCCAGTTGTACTCGAGCAGGCCCGTGTAGCTCATGTCGTCGAGCATCTTCTCGATATCAGCCTCGGGCATGCCGGTGAGCTTGACCATCTCGGGCAGCGTATAGGGACGGCGCATCTTCATCTTGCAGAGCGCTTCGGCCTGCTCGTCGGTTGCGGCCTCGGCAAACGACCAGTACTCGTAGCCCAGCAGCTCGTCGCGGTGCAACAGGCGGTTGGTGCAATGCTCGCACAGTTTGACGATGGCCTCGCGCGGATGCTCCGGTATCGGCGGCACGAACTCCGCACCGATATCGGGCTCGGTATAGCTAATTCCCGGTCCGTTGAGAATCATGGTTGTCCCTTCTCTTGCCGCAGCCCGGCGAGGCCGCAGCGCCCCTCTTTGTACGGGCCCGACATGCCCCCATGCCGTTCACCCGCTATTGTTGACATTGTGTCAAAAACAGTATTGACGAATCGTCAACAATATTCAAGACTGTTAGGCGAACGGTCAGGCCCAAACGGATGAAAGGCGGCAAACGCATGAGCGATGGCATAGCAAACATCTCTGTGGTCGACGCCGTCCCCGCGCCTGACAGCGCGGCAAAACGCCTGACGGGCGACGAGCGCCGTCGCGAGATCCTCGCCGCTGTGCGCGCCGTGAGCGCCGAGCTTGGTGTGTCCCATCTTTCCGTATCGGCCGTGACCAAGCGGGCTGGCTGCACGCGCTCGCTGTTCTACCACTACTTTGCCGATATGGATGCCGCCGTCACTGCCGTTATGGACGAGGCGATCGACGGCTTTATCGCCGAGCTCGAGCAGTGGAACGCCAGCCGCACGGTTGGCGACATCGAAGGCGCACTCGACACCGTCGCTCCGCTCTTTAAGCGCCTGGTCGTGAGCGGCCACGAGTTGCCGAGCACGCTCACCTCGAGCAGCGGCGCGCTCTACGGCGGCTTTTTGCACAACGTGGTCCAGCGCGTGGCGCAGTATATCTGCGATACCACCGTGGTGGATTTTGTCGCCCATCATGAGCTACGCATCGACCATGTCTACGAGACGTTCTACACCCTCATCATGGGGTTGTTGATGTATATCCGCACGCACCCCGATGTGCCCGTCGAGACGGTCAAGGAAATCATCGCCTCGACACTCCATATCGAGGGCTATACCGCCAAGTATCCGGAGCGCAAGCCCCAGAACTGACGACATTTGGCCAAACTGCCCGCGATCAGAAGAGGGGCCGCGGGCTTGTGAAAGGAGAGCAGCATGCTGTTCGATGTTTGGGGTAGCGATACCCTTATCCACTGGGCCGGCTGGGCCATGGTCTTTATTGGCCTCATCGTGCTCAACGAGGTCGGCCGCCGCACCAAGCTGGGCGCGGCAATCATCTTTGGCGTGGCTCCGCTGGCCATGACCATCTACTGCGTCGCCATCGCCGTCGGCGTTTCGCAGGGTGCCGAGTGGGCGCTCACCAACCCCACCCATGTGTACCAGAACAGCTGGTTCCACTACGCCAAGGTGTACGCGGCGCTGGCCGGTTGCTGGGGCTTCATCGCCATTAAGTACCAGTGGGGAAAGATCGGCAAGGCGCACTGGTTCCGCGCGTGGCCGTTTGTGATCGTCGCCATCAACATCATGATCGCCGTCGTGTCCGACTTCGAGAGCGCCTATCACTTCTTTGTCCTGGGCCAGTCCACCTGGGTCACCTCCGAGGGCGCCACGCAACTGGCCGGCTGGAACAACGTGTTCAACGGCATCGCCGGTATCATCAACATCTTCTGCATGACCGGTTGGTGGAGCGTCTACGCCTCCGAGGATCAGACCGATATGCTGTGGCCCGACATGACCTGGGTCTACATCATCGCCTACGATATCTGGAACTTCTGCTACACCTACAACTGCCTGCCCACCCACTCCTGGTTCTGCGGCTTTGCGCTCCTGCTGGCGCCCACCGTCGCCGCCTTTATCTGGAACAAGGGCGGCTGGATTCAGAACCGCGCCTTTACGCTGGCCATTTGGTGCATGTTTGCCCAGGTGTTCCCCTACTTCCAGGAGGAGTCCATCTTTGTGACCCACTCCACGCTCGACCCCGGCGCCGCTACCGCGGTCTCGATCGCTGCGCTGATCGCCAACGTCGCCGCAATCATCTACATCGCCTACCGCGCCAAGAAGCTCGGCCGCAATCCCTACAAGCAGGATGTCTTTGAGGGCACCAGCGATTGGGAGAAGGCCACCGCTCGCCGCGCCAAGGTTGATTACGCGCACGCCGAGTAACGTGTTTATTCCGCCCACATTTGGATGTAGGCAAACTTAGCCGACGCCGCAATCGCGCGTCATGCGCAGCCCCGGAAAGCGATTCGCCCGCTTTCCGGGGCTTTTTGTTGTTGCGCGCATTCACGCACATATGCAAAACCTCTCTCACAGATAAAATCAGATTTCCAACCGACTGACAGCCCTATGTGACCCCAATTTTGGGTACATTGTTGTCCCGATATTGAGCTTGGGGGATATATGAAAGATGAAACGATGGGCCAAGAGGATGCGGTCCAAGATGCAGAAGCGTGTGCCGAGGCCCTGGAGAGCCTGGACCAGATCGCGCTGGCCGAGATTACATTTGACAATTCGATCGTTGATGTGCAGGATGAGCCGGAAATCGAGTCGCAGCCCGATGATCAGGATGCAAAAGACGATGGCGTCGTGCCCACCGAAGACGAGGCGGGGCACGAGGAATCCGAATGTGAGGCCGACGACCAGACCGAATCCGACACGAGCGAGGAAACCATCTTGCTCGACAACTTGCCGGCCGAAGATTCGCTGACCCGCGAGCTCCCTGGCTTAGGCTCTGCGCCGGCCGTGGACGAGACCATCGCCATGGGCGATATTCCCCTGCCGTCCGTTCCCTCGGCACATGAGGCCGAGGCCCGTCACCGGAAGATGTCGCCCAAGCGACGCAACCTGATGGTTGCCGGCGTTGTGGCCGTCGCGCTCGTCGCCGGCGGCGCAGGCTATGCGGCTTGGAACGGATACCAGCAAGAGCAGGCCGCCGTGGTTGCCGCAAACGCCCATACCATGATGTCGGTGCAAATTGGCATACATGCCGCGGGCCTCGACTGCTCAACTGGCTCCAAGATTCCCGTACAGGTGAGCGGGCAGGATTCCGACGGTTCTTCCGTGAGCGAAACACTCTACGTTGATGAGCACGGTCGTGGCATTAAGCTGCTGCCCGGCGATTACACGTTCTCCATCGCCGCCTCCCCCATCGCGGCCGACGGCACCATCTACACCGTCCCGACCACCAAGGCGCAGGTCACCATTAAGAGCGATGGGCAGGATTTGAGTGCCCAGGCCACCTTTAAGCTCAAGGTACCTTCGGCCGACACGGTGACTGACGACCAGATCGATGCCGCGGCCAAGTACGCCGAGGAGGGCGGTTGTAGCTCTGCCGCCGCGGCAAAGATACTCCAGCAGGCGGCAATTACACGCCGCGATGCCGCCGCCAACGCCGTAAGCGCGAGCGAGGCACAGTCCGCCCGCGATGCCGACGCTCGGCATAAGGCGACGGACCTGTATCAACTCGATATTCCGGTTGAGTGGTATGGCAAGGTCGCAACCTGGCAAAACGGCAGCACGCTGTGCATTTATCTGGACGGCGACAGCAATACGCCGATCGTGACGCTTGTTGCGGTGCGCGACGGCGAGAGCTTTACCCCCGATGAGGGCGATACGGTTTTGGGTACGGCAAACCTTGGTAACGGCTACACGGTCTACGCCAGCGGCCCCGTCTATCCGTATGTGGTGCCCCAGACCATCAACGGGCGCACGCAAGACCCCGTGTCGACCTACCCCATGGACACGGCCATTGAGCTTGTCGAGCTTACGACCGGCAACCGCTATACCTATAGCCAGATCAAGAACGACCTGGTTGGCAAAGACGGCAAGGCGGACGCCGCGACCAAACTCGAGACCGACTACCTCGCTCAGATTCTCCTGCCGAGCATCAAAGCCCAGGACTAGCCGGCCCGAAGACAGCCGCCCAACACCCACATCTCTAACGCAGTTGCGGTGAAATAGGGACTGTTTTTGCTGGTCAAACCGCAAAACAGTCCCTATTTCACCGCAACTTATTGGTGGCCTATTGGGTGGCACTCAGCGCCACGGGTCGGCTTCGAACAGCGGCTCGCGCTCGGGGCGACGATCGCTGTAGGGATCGTAGCCGTCGTCGTCCTCGTTCTCGGCACGGATATAGGGGTCGCGCGGCTTGGGTGCCGGCTTAGGCGCAGGCTTGGGTGCGGCGGGTGCGGCATCGGTCGCCGGCGTGTTCGTCTTGTTCTTGTCCATCGTCTGCATAGCTCCTTGCCATGTACTCACGTTCAACACCATCGATTGTCGCACGAAAAAGGGCGGCGGACCCAATCGGATCCGCCGCCCTTGGCGTTTGGCTCTAAAGGCAGATTTTAAGGCATGTCCTAAAGATCTACTCGGCGTCGGGGACCTCGTAGGTGGCCGCCGGCGTGTTGTCGCACACGACGGTAAAGCCACCGTCCTTGTCGACATCGACCGTCACCTGATCGCCCTCGCGCACCGTGCCATCGATGATAGCGGCCGCGATGGCATCCACGACCTCGCGCTGGACCAGGCGCTTGAGCGGACGGGCGCCAAAGACCGGGTCCAGGCCGCCCACGGCGAGCATCTGCTTGGCCGCCGGGGTGATGGCAAGCGTCATGCGCTCCTTGGCCAGACGTGCGCGGACGTCGGCAAGCTGAATATCGACGATCTTCTCGATCTGCGCCATGACGAGCGGATGGAACACCACGATATCGTCAATACGGTTGAGGAACTCGGGGCGGAAGGTCTGAGCCATGGCGGCGTCGACCTGATGGCGCATCTCCTCCTCGTCCTTGCCGGAAAGCTCGGCGATAGCCTTGGAGCCCACGTTGGACGTCATGATAATGATCGTGTTCTTGAAGGACACCTGGCGACCTTGGCCATCGGTCAAACGACCGTCGTCGAGCACCTGCAGCAGCACGTTGAAGACATCCGGGTGAGCCTTCTCCATCTCGTCGAGCAAGATCACGGAGTACGGACGACGGCGCACGGCCTCGGTGAGCTGGCCGCCCTCGTCGTAGCCCACATATCCCGGGGGCGCACCGATCAGACGCTGGACGCTGAACTTCTCCATGTACTCGGACATGTCGATACGCACGAGCGCGCGCTCGTCATCGAACAGGCACTCGGCCAGCGCCTTGGCGAGCTCGGTCTTGCCTACGCCGGTGGGGCCCAGGAAGAAGAAGCTGCCGATGGGCTTGTCCGGATCGGAGAGGCCCGCACGACTGCGGCGCACGGCTGCGGCGACGGCGGAGACGGCCTCATCCTGGCCGATGACGCGCTTATGCAGCTCGCCCTCCAAGCCCTTGAGCTTGTCGAGCTCGCCCTGCATCATCTTGGACACGGGCACGCCGGTCCAGGCGCTCACGACCTCGGCGATCTCGTCGGAGGTCACCTGCTCGTTGAGGCCCTCGCCGTCCTGTTGCTTTTGTGCCTCGAGCGCGGCCTCGGAATCCTGAATCTGCTGCTGCAGGCCCGGAATCACGGAGTAGCGCAGCTCGGACGCACGGCCCAGGTCGCCGTTGCGCGTCGCGCGCTCCTCTTCGCTCTTGGCCTCGTCGAGCTGTCCCTTAAGCTCCTGCACGTGGTCGATGGCGTTCTTCTGGTTGAGCCAGCCGGCCTTTTGCACGTTGAGCTTTTCCTGGACCTCGGCGATCTCTTGGCGCAGGGCCTCCAGACGCTCCTTGGAGGCGTCGTCGGTCTCCTTCATGAGCGCCTGTTCCTCGATCTGCAGCTGGGTGAGCTGACGCGTGGTGGCGTCGATCTCGACCGGCATGCTGTCGAGCTCCATGCGCAGGCGGCTTGCCGCCTCATCGACCAGGTCGATGGCCTTGTCGGGCAGGAAGCGGTCGGCGATGTAGCGATCGGAGAGGTCGGCAGCTGCCACGAGCGCGCTATCGGTGATATGCACGCCGTGGAAGATCTCGTACTTCTCCTTGAGGCCACGCAGGATGGAGATGGTGTCCTCGACGGTGGGCTCGCTCACCATCACCGTCTGGAAACGACGGGCGAGCGCCGCGTCCTTCTCGATGTACTTACGGTACTCGTCGAGCGTGGTCGCGCCGATTGCATGCAGGTCGCCACGGGCGAGCGCAGGCTTGAGGATGTTGCCGGCGTCCATGGAGCCCTCGGTGGCACCCGCGCCCACGATGGTGTGGAGCTCATCGATGAACAGGATGACCTTGCCTTCGGACTTCTGTACCTCCTTGAGCACGGCCTTTAAGCGGTCCTCGAACTCGCCGCGGTACTTGGCGCCGGCGACCAGCGCGCTCATGTCGAGCTCGATAAGGTCGCGGTCGCGCAGCGTGCTCGGCACGTCGCCGGCCACGATACGCTGGGCGATGCCCTCGACGATGGCCGTCTTGCCGACGCCCGGCTCGCCGATGAGCACGGGGTTGTTCTTGGTGCGGCGCGACAGTACCTGGATGGTACGGCGGATCTCGTCGGTACGGCCGATGACCGGGTCGAGCTTGCCGGCGCGGGCGAGGTCGCAGATGTTGCGACCATACTGCTCCAGCGCCTCAAACTGCGTCTTGTCCTCGGCAGACGTCACGCGGTCATCGCCGCGCAGCTCCTCGTAGACCTGCTCGATGCGCTCCTTGGTGACGCCGGCATCGCGCAGCACGCGGCCGGCCTCGCCCTTGTCCTCGGCAAGTGCCATCAGCAGATGCTCGGTCACCACAAAGCTGTCGCCCATCTTGGTGGCCTTCTTCTCGGCCTTTTCGATGACGCGGACGAGCTCGTTGGACAGGCCCATCTGCTGACCCTCGCCCGAAACCTTGGGCGCGTGGTCGATGGCGTCCTGCGTGGAACGCGCAAGCTGGGCCGGGTCGGCACCGATGCGCTCGATGATCACGGAGATATTGCGCTCGCCGGCACCGAGCAGGGCAGAAAGCAGATGAATCGGCTCCACCGCGCCGGCCTGCGCGTCGGCAGCCGTGCTCATGGCGGTTTGCAGCGCCTCGCGCGACGTCATTGCTAGCTTATCGATTCTCATGGAATCACCTCTCTTGGGGCGGCCGCCCTACGGGGCGGCTTCACGTTGTTCGAGAAGTATTGTTGCCAGCTTTGTGCGATCTTATACACAAATCTAAGTCTCTATATATAAGATTTTCTGAGTGATTGAAAGATAGGGAGCAGGTGCGCTCACCCGCTACGGCCTCGTCCCCTTACTATCTCAATCTGTAACATCTAGCGGCTGTTTATGGCTCTAGATGTTACAGATCGAGATGAAATGACCAGCGGCACCCGTTTGTCTCAATCTGTAACATCTACTCGGCAAATTAGGGTCTAACTGTTACAGATCGAGACGAACAGAAGACACCCGAATCGAAAATCTCAATCTGTAACACCAGGCCCACTTTTAGCGGCCAAGATGTTACAAATCGAGACAAACCAAAAACCACCACAAAGGTGCCTGTCCCCTTTGTGGTGGTCGCGGTCTCTACTCCTTCGCCGAACCCGTACTTCCCGATTCGACGGTCCAGGGCATCTCATCCTCGAACAGCCATGTACGGGCAGACCCACTATCGCGTGCAGTCTGCGGGTCAGGCAAGCAGGTCTGTTTATAGGCATCTTGGATACACTGACCCATAAAATCGTTGAGCTCGGTCTGGTCGCCCTCCATGACATAGGCGACATCGCCGTCCATGATGTAGATGCCCGGACCCTCATTGCCCTCGTAGCCCGGATCGTACGAGACATCACATAACTTTGCGCCGTTTGCAGTGTCCAGCTCGATGGAAGAGTGGCATCCGCCAACCATGTCGTTCGCTTTTGCCCGATAGGACGCATATCCGTACCAACGCTTAAATGTTTTGCCCTTGAGTAGCTCGGACGCCCTATCGATCAGGCTTGTATCCGTGGTATAGCGCATGGCCCCAAGCTGAATACGCGGATAATTGCTAATACCCAGCACAGCCGGCTGCTCATCAAAATCAACGGCAATGGTCTCGGGCTTGTCGTCGCCGGTCAGAAGTTCGACAGATTGAGTCACAGGCTTGACCACCGACTCCGTCACCGCAGCAGGTAGAAATGCCATGCCGACAACGCCCGCGCCAACCACGGTAATCGCAAGCGCCAAAACAATCAATCCAATACGGGCAGAACGGCTCACGGCAAAACACCCCACAATGCAAACCTTCGCCACCTGCACTAATGATACCGCCAGCTAACACTATTACCAAAAGAAGCCGCGCGCTCCTCACCACCACAAAGGGGACAGGCACCTTTGTGGTGGTTTTCGACGCTAACGGTCGACCATCTCGCGCAATGAGATTAAACTTGAATTGTTCTCTGAACATATCCATTTCTGCCTATCCTCAACAGATCTTTGTCTCGAGGAGCGCATATGAAGCCGCCTCATTCCACCGGTCGCAACGTCATCGCCATTCTCGCCATACCCATCGTGATGCTCTTCCTTATCGTCATCACGCCCTTTTCCCTTGGTATCACCTCGCCCTTCGATTTATGCGGAATGGTCGACGCCGGCTCGCGTGCCACCTCGCTCTCCTTTATCTGTCGCGGCGTGTTTTACGAAGATGGAATTCCCACCGGAAGTTGGCAGTCAAAGTTGCCACTGCTCGGTCAGATCGACGGATGCTCCCCCTATTTCTGCCTTGGACCTCAGACGCTAAACTATCTAATCGACGACCAGCCACTCGACTTCATCACCCTCGCCTACGACTACGCACCAAACACCGATGAGCGCCACATGAACCAAGTCCTCGACAAGATGCTTGGACAGTGCGGGCTCACCGAGGAGGCCGGTCGAACCATCTATAGCAACCAGAAATTAAAGCGAACAGAACTCCGCCGTGTCGGAAAAATCAAAGGGCGAAACGGGGCCGCCTACTGGGATGCCTGGGCAACACGCGACAAGGGCGAATTCGGACACAGCACCTATATGGTCACTGTCTACACCAAAGACGGAATTAAGGACAATGTTGACGATTTCGCGTCATCCAAACTCGGCATCCCCAAAACAACCAAACCCGCCAGCCCAGATGAAATTCTGTAGAGCCGCCCATTAACATGCCGCTCAACGATCACAACAGCATCGAGCTCGTCCCCACCACCACAAAGGTGCCTGCCCCCTTTGTGGTGGTTTTCAACAAAAAGAAGCCGCCCCGATAACAGAGGCGGCATCAAGCAAGTCTATTTATTAGCGTCCCTCAAGACCCAACGAGAACGCAGAAACGTAGCCCGGGGCCACCCTTTGCCGAACGCGACCCTCGCGAAGCGCGTGAGCGGGCGGGAAAGGGTGGCCCCGGGCGGACAATTAAGTGCGTTACTCGGCAGCGGCCTTGAACTTGTTGTAGTTGATCAGGCAGCCGGCCTTGACGATGGCACGCTCCTCGGCCGTCATATCGGCAATGTAGAGCTCAATCTGCTCGACCGCACCGTCGGCGCGCACCACGTAGGCGGCGATGTCCTTTAGGTCGCCATCGAGCGCAGTGCGAATCCCCGGCACAAAGACGTAGTCGCCCACCTCAAAGCTGGGCTCGGCCTCCATCTGGAAGGGCACCATGCCCCAGTTCATCACGTTGGAGCGATAGCGCTTGGTGGCGTACTCGTGGACGATGTTGGCCAGGCCGCCGATCACGCGCTGGCAGCTCGCGGCCTGCTCGCGGGCAGAACCGTCACCGGGCTTCTTGGCATAGAGCATGGAACCGTACTCGGTCGCCTTGGCATCTGCCGCGACGCCCGCACCAGCCAGCGCCTCGAACACACCGGCAAGCTCGGCATCGAGCGCGGCCAGGTCGCCCGCGGACTCGCCGGCAACGCGACGCTTCTCCACAGCGTCGACCTCTTTGCTGCGACCCACGTACGCCGGGTCGCGACGGCTCAGCGTAAACTCGGCCAGACCCAGCGGGTTGGAGCGGAAGGAGCTCGTCTCGCCCGAGGGAATGAGCTCGTCGGTCGTAGTGACCGGGTCCATGATCTTGGAGCAAACCTTGAGCAGGATATCGTCGCCGAGAGGCTCCATCGCGGGCCACGGCTTGATGTTGGGGCCTTCGACCAGCACATCGGCAGGCTCCGCCTTGCCAAAGCCCCAGTACACGCGCTTCTTGTACGGCGCGTCGTCAAAGGTGTACTCGCAGGCCTCGTCCCAAGTCTCCTCGGGCAGGTCGGTCGCCGGCGTCAGGACGCCACCGTTGGCAGCCGTTGCCGCAATGGAGCGAGCATCCATCAGGGCCACGGCGCTCAGCTGGCCATTACCCGGCTTGGAACCCTCGCGGTTGGGGAAGTTGCGCGTAGTGTGGCGGATCGAAAGGCCGTTGTTGGCAGGCGTGTCGCCAGCGCCAAAGCACGGACCGCAGAACGCCGTGCGCACGATCGCACCGGCCTCAATGAGGTCATAGATATAGCCACGGCGCGTAAGTTCGAGCGCCACGGGCTGGCTTGTGGGATAGACCGACAGCGAGAACTCGCCGCAGCCGGTGTTGGCGCCCTTGAGCACGCGGGCAGCCTGGACCACGGAGTCGTAGTTGCCGCCCGAGCAGCCGGCGATAACGCCCTGCTGTACGTGCAGCTTGCCGTCGACGATCTTGTCGAGCAGGCTAAAGTGCGTCTTGCCCTCGCCGATCTTGGCAGCCTCGAGCTCCACCTCATGCAGGATGTCCTCGAGGTTCTCGTTGAGCTCGTCGATCTCAAAGCCATTGGAAGGATGGAACGGCAGCGCGATCATGGGCTTGATGCTCGACAGGTCGACCTCGACGCAACCGTCATAGTAGGCGACATCGGCGGGCTTGAGCTCGCGGTAGTCGTCGCCGCGGCCGTGCATGGCCAAAAACGCATGCGTGTCCTCGTCGGTGGCCCAAATGCTCGACAGGCAGGTGGTCTCGGTGGTCATGACGTCAACGCCGTTGCGGTAATCGGTCGTCATGCTCGCGATTCCGGGGCCCACAAACTCCATGACCTTGTTCTTGACGTAGCCCTTGGCAAAGACGGCGCGAATGATGGCGAGCGCCACATCGTGCGGGCCGACGCCGGGGCGCGGGGCGCCCGTGAGGTAGATGGCCACGACGCCGGGATAGGCGACATCGTAGGTGTCGCGCAGCAGCTGCTTTGCCAACTCGCCGCCGCCCTCGCCCACGGCCATGGTACCCAGGGCACCATAGCGGGTGTGCGAGTCGGAACCCAGGATCATCTTGCCGCAGCCGGCGAAGTTCTCACGCATAAAGGAGTGGATGACGGCGATGTGCGGCGGAACGAAGATGCCGCCGTACTTCTTGGCCGCGGAAAGGCCAAAGACGTGATCGTCCTCGTTGATGGTGCCGCCCACGGCGCACAGCGAGTTATGGCAGTTGGTGAGCACGTAGGGCAGCGGAAACTGCTCCATGCCCGAGGCGCGCGCCGTCTGGATGATGCCGACAAAGGTGATGTCGTGGCTCGCCATAGCGTCGAAGCGAATCTTGAGCGCCTCGGGATCTCCGGACGTATTGTGTGCCTGGAGGATCGAATACGCGATGGTGCCGCGCTTAGCATCCTCGGGCGTCTGCGTAATACCGCGCTCGGCAGCCTCGGCCGCAGGCACAACCTCGCTGCCGCCGCGCAGGTAAATGCCGTCCTCGTACAGCTTGACCATACTGTCTCCCACTCTGCCCAAAAGATTTGGGCGCATAGCATACATTCGTTCAATATCGTGCCATAGAACGGTTGCGAGTGGGTTACGAATCTGCACGTTCACTTTATCTCGGTAAAGTAAAGGACGAGCATCTTGCACCAATCTCTTGACAAGGAATGTCCCAAAGTGCCGGCACAAAAGGAACGTCCCTAACTGCCAGGTTGGCAATCTTTCGGGTAGTCATTTAAGAACATTCCCAATGACTACCGCATCCGGAGCAAGGCAACGCCGCAGGTAGAGGACGGGCAGCGAGCGACGTCCAGAGCGAACAAGTTGGCATGAAAAAGGCAAGGCATAGACCTTCTGGTCATGCCTTGCCTTTTGAATGACAAATTGTCGCCCTGGGCGGCGCGCAGCGTCGAGCCGTTACGCCGTTCGGCAGAACGGCGTAACCTACAGATCCCCGCCGGCGCCCAGTAGCTTGCGCATGACCTGTTCGGGGTTAACCGAGCCGTCGCGCGGAGCCAGGGCGGTGATCTTCTTCTGCATCTTGTACTCGTGTAGCTCGTCCTCGAGCTGGCGAACGCGGGCGCGGAGCTTCTCGTTCTCGCGCTCGCGCTCCTCGGCACGCTCCTTCATATCGAGAATGCGCACCACGCCGGCAAGGTTGATGCCCTCATCGGTCAGCTGGTTGATGAGCTCCAGGCGCTCGATATCGGCACGCGAATACAGACGCGTGTTGCCGCCCGAGCGCTGGGGATTCACCAGGCCCTTGGACTCGTAGACGCGCAGAGTCTGCGGATGCATGCCGGTCAGCTCGGCTGCCACGCTGATCATGTACAGCGGTTTGTTCCTATTGTCCTCGGCCATGCTACCTGACCCCTTTCCGTCTCGTTATCGTCCATCATAAGCCCGCGGGCGTGGGCGTGCGCCGCGACCGCCCTAGTACGTCGCCTTGTAACGATTGACCTTCTCGCGATAGTCGCGCGTGTCGGCCTCGCGCAGCTTGGTCATGGCATCGCGCTCGTCATCGGACAGGTTCGTGGGAACCTGCACCTTGATCTCGACGAGCAGCGCGCCCGTACGGCCACGGTGCTTAACGTCGGGCGCGCCCATCTCTTTAAAGCGGAACTTCTTGCCCGTCTGGGTGCCCGCAGGCACTTTCAAACGAACCGTCGCACCGCCGGGCGTGGGCACGTCCACCGTGCAGCCGAGCGCCGCCTCGTAGACCGAGACCGGTACCTCCATGGTCACGTCGGCGCCTTTGCGCTTAAACAGCGGGTGCTCCTCCACATGTGTGGTCACGACCAGGTCGCCGCGCTCGCCACCGGCAACGCCATACTCGCCGCGACGTTTGTAGCGCAGCTTGCCGCCGTCGACCGCGCCCGCGGGCACCGAGACCGTAATGGTCTGCTGTTCGCCCGTCGAGGGAATGCGGTAGGTGACCTTGTGCGTCACACCGCGAAACGCGTCCTCGGCCGTCACATCGACGGTCAGCGACAGGTCGCCGCCCTTGCGAGCACGGCTGCGGCCCGCGCCCGCACCGGCAGCGCCCGCGGCCCCGGCAAAGCCCGAGCCCCAATCGCTGCCCCAGGCGCCGTTGCCGCTAAAGATGCTGTCGAAGATATCGCCCCAGCCGCTCGCGCCGGCACCGGCGCCGTAGCCACCGCCATACGCGCCGCCCGCGCCCGGCATGCCGCCAAACATGAGCATCTGGTCGTACTCTTTGCGCTTTTTCTCGTCCGAAAGCGTCTCGTAGGCCTCGCTGATCTCCTTAAACTTGGCCTCGTCGCCGCCGGCATCGGGGTGATATTTTTGCGCGAGCTTGCGAAACGCGCTCTTGATCTCTTTGTCGGAGGCGCTCTTGGATACGCCCAGGATGTCATAGAAGGTTTTGCCTGCAGCCATCGTAGCTCCTCTCCTGTTTCATCCGCCGTCCAGCGGACGGCGGCTCATGCTTTCATATGGCACTAGGTCAGAAAGGGCCCCGGGTGTTGCCCCGGGGCCCTTCTCAATTACTCCTCGGTGCTCTCGGCCGTATCGGCCGCAGCATCCTCGGGCGCCGCTTCGGGCTCCGGTGCGGGGCGCTTCTCGCCACCGTAGGTCACCGTCACCATCGCGGAACGCAAAATACGATCCGCCATGCGGTAGCCCTTCTGGTACACGTCGTTGACGGTCTCGTCGTACTGCGATGCGTCCTCGACGCGACCCACAGCCTGGTGCTCGAGCGGATCGAACGCCTCGCCCTTGGGGTCGATGGGCTCAACGCCCTCGTGCGCAAACACGTCGAGCAGCTTGGCATGAACCGCGTCAACGCCATCGACGAACTGCTTAAAGTCGTCGGAAAGCTCTTGGCTGCGGGCATGGTCGATCGCGCGCTCGATATCGTCGATCACCGGCAGCAGCGCGGTGACAAGCTTCTCGGTCGCGCGCTCGCGCTCGGCGATGCGCTCGTTGGCGGTGCGGCGACGGAAGTTCTCCCAGTCGGCCTGCAGACGAGCGGTGCGCTCGGTGGCGTCCTTCGCCTTGTCCTCGGCGGCCTTCTGGGCCTCTGCCGCAGCATCGAGCTCACTGCGCACGTCGGCAAGCTCCTTCTGAGCCTGCTCGAACTTGAGCTTAAAGTCGTTGTCGGCGGCTTCCTCACCGGCACGGATAGCGGCTTCCACCATCTCGTCCTCGGTCATCGTCGCCTCCTTGTTGGAATCCTCTACCTGGTTCTCGGCAGCCTCGGCGGCCGGGGCCTCGTTGACCTCGGTATCGTCGACGGCCTCTACGGGAATCTTCACGTCCTTCTCCTCAGAGTCAACGGGGGCGGCGCCAGCGGCAGCCGCCTCCGTGCGAGCTTTACGGGCGGACATGATTACTTGTCCTCGTCGTCCACAACCTCGTAGTCGGCGTCGACAACGTCATCGTCGGCAGGCTGGGCACCGGCGGCACCGTCGGTCTGCTGCTGAGCGTCGGCGTAGACAACCTGGGCCAGCTCGTAGGCCACGGACTGCAGGGACTCGCCGGCGGCCTTGATGGCCTCGACGTCAGAGCCCTCGAGCGCCTTCTTGGCGTCGGCGATAGCGGCCTCGGCCTTGGACTTCACATCAGCGGAAACCTTGTCGCCCAGCTCGTTGAGGGTCTGCTCGGTGGAGTAGCACAGGCTGTCGGTCTGGTTGCGGACCTCGACCTCTTCCTTCTGCTTCTTGTCCTCCTCGGCATGAGCCTCGGCGTCCTTGACCATACGATCGACTTCGTCGTCGGACAGAGCAGTGGAGCCGGAAATGGTGATCTGCTGCTCCTTGCCGGTGCCCTTGTCCTTAGCGGAGACCTTGACGATGCCGTTGGCGTCGATGTCGAAGGTAACCTCGATCTGCGGCACGCCGCGGCGGGCAGCCGGGATACCGGTCAGCTGGAACTTACCGAGCGACTTGTTGTCGCGGGCAAGCTCGCGCTCGCCCTGGAGCACGTTGATCTCGACGCTGGTCTGGTTGTCGGCAGCGGTGGAGTAGACCTCGGTCTTGGAGGTCGGGATCGTGGTGTTGCGGTCGATCATCTTGGTCATGATGCCGCCCATGGTCTCGACGCCCAGCGACAGCGGGGTAACGTCGAGCAGCAGGATGCCCTCGACGTCGCCGGTGAGCACGCCGCCCTGGACGGCAGCGCCGTCGGCAACGACCTCGTCGGGGTTCACGGACATGTTGGGCTGCTTGCCGGTCATGGTCTTGACGAGCTCCTGGACGGCGGGCATACGGGTGGAGCCGCCGACGAGGATGACCTCGGTCAGATCGGAGAGCTTAAGCTTGGCGTCGCGCAGGGCATTGGTTACAGGCTGCTTGCAGCGCTCGAGCAGGTCGCGGGTGATCTTCTCGAACTCGGCGCGGGTCAGCGTGTAGTTGAGGTGCAGCGGGCCGGACTGGTTCATGGTAATGAACGGCAGGTTGATGGTGGTCTGCTGGGCGGCGGAGAGCTCCTTCTTGGCGTTCTCGGCGGCCTCCTTCAGACGCTGCAGGGCCATGGGGTCCTGACGCAGGTCGACACCGTTCTCCTGCTGGAACTTATCGGCCATCCAGTCGATGACGCGCTGATCCCAGTCGTCGCCGCCCAGGTGGTTGTCGCCCGAGGTGGACAGAACCTCAAACACGCCGTCGGCGAGGTCGAGGATGGAGACGTCGAAGGTGCCGCCGCCCAGGTCGAAGACCAGGATGCGCTGGTCGGAGCCCTGCTTGTCCAGGCCATAGGCCAGAGCAGCAGCGGTCGGCTCGTTGACGATACGCTTGACGTTAAGGCCGGCGATCTTACCGGCGTCCTTGGTGGCCTGGCGCTGCGCGTCGTTGAAGTAGGCCGGGACGGTGATGACGGCGTCGGTGACGGTCTCGCCCAGGTATTTCTCGGCGTCGGCCTTCATCTTTGCGAGCACCATGGCGCTCACCTGCTCGGCGGTGTAATCCTTGCCCTCGATGTCGACGACGGCACGGCCACCCTGGCCCTCCTTGACCTCATACGGCACGGTCTTGAGCTCGGAGGTGCACTCGGAGTACTTGCGGCCCATAAAGCGCTTGATGGAGAACACGGTGTTCTTGGGGTTGGTGACCGCCTGGTTCTTAGCGGCCTTGCCCACGACGCGATCGCCGTCGGCACGGAAGCCCACGACGGACGGCGTGGTGCGGTCGCCCTCGGCGTTCACGATGATGGTCGGAGAACCGCCCTCGAGGACGGCCATAGCGGAGTTAGTAGTACCAAGGTCGATACCAAGAATCTTGCCCATTAGAAATTCCCTCTCTCTTTTGCGTTCGCGCCGCCTCGACGGTCTGTCACGCGGCGCTTCGGCTTGTCTTTCAGGATGTAGTGTATCCCCTTATGGGCCGGAATATACAAAATCTAAGTCAATTCATATAAGATTTCTTATTGCCGAGAGTTTAGGTTCTCAAATGCGCAGGTAGATACGCTGATTGAGTTCTCGGCAAATCTATCGAAATCTATGTAGAGATGGCTGAGGTTTGGACCGGAGCCACACGGAACGATCTTGGGGCACCCCCGAGGAAAGCGCGACCCGTTTTGAGCGCCGATTCCGGGATGCGCTTTCCAAAAGCGCGCTCAATAGCTCAATATTTCAAGTCACCTTTAGCTAACATTTGCGCAGCTCAACGGCCCCACCTGCGCGTTTTTTAGTAAACCTTGGCATACTCGGCGAACGGTATGAAGATGCCGGCCAGAGGGTATTGCAAACGGTCGCTCCCGTGGTATGTTTTTGCCCGAATCAAACCGGCGCGCATCGTCTGTAGCGTCGGTCAACAGAGAGGAAACTACCATGGCTCATCCCGTAATTGATGCCGACGAGTGCATCGCTTGTGGCGTTTGCGTCGACTCCTGCCCCGCTGGCGTTCTGGAGCTCCAGGACGTCGCTACCGTCGCTGACGAGGACTCCTGCGTCGCCTGTGGCGCTTGCCAGGACGCTTGCCCCGCTGGCGCGATCACCGAGATCGTCGAGGAGTAACAACTCCCCCACCTGCACACTCAAAAGTACACCGTGCACAAACAAAAAGGAGGCCTCCGCATCGCCGCGGAGGCCTCCTTTTGCATGTGTTCTAGGACAAATCATCCTCGTAGGGCATTAAATCGGCAAGGTAGCCCTTCTCCTTGAGCATGGCCTCGATCTCGTCGAGGGTTTGCTCATCCTCTGCCGCAATGCGATGGAAGTGGTAGCCGCTCGTCACCGTTAGTAGTGGAAAGCTCTTGCCGCTCTCGATATCGTGCAGGTAGCGCTCAACATCGCGACGATTGCGAATGTCCAAGTCGGCCGTGATCTTACCGTACACGCGGTGATTGACGATCACGTTGAGCACGGCGCCACCGGCGTCGACGATACTCGTGAGCTCATCGCCTGCCTGCTCCACGCTGTGGCGAACCTTGACCAAGCGCGTGGGCACGGCGGGGCTGCTGGGGGCCTCCTGTAGTACATAGCCGCGATTGGTGGCGACGATATCGTGCCCGTCAGCGCGCAGCAGGGCGATGTCCTGCACCACGACCTGACGGCTCACGCCCACCTCGCGGGCAAGCGCACTGCCCGAGACAGGATCTTTGGCCCCCTCGAGCACGGCCATGATGGCACGGCGACGCTCGCGGGCGTCCATTATTTACCGTCCAGCAGACGCAGGTGCTTGAGCGAGAGGTCGAGAATCGGCGCAGAGTGCGTCAACGCCCCCGAACTGATAAAGTCAACACCCAGGTCGGCCAGGGCACGAATGTTGTCGGCGTCTACGTTGCCCGAGCACTCGGTCTTAGCACGACCGGCGATAAGCTCAATCGCTGCAGCCATGTCGTCGTGGGTCATGTTGTCGAGCATGATGATATCGGCACCGGCCTCCACGGCCTCGCGTACCATGTCCAGGTTCTCGCACTCAATCTCGACCGTCGTGGTAAACGATGCGTGGGCGCGTGCCATCTCAATCGCACGCGTCACACCACCGGCGGCGTCAATATGGTTGTCCTTGAGCATGACGGCCGTCGACAGGTTGTAGCGATGGTTGCTGCCACCGCCGATCTCGACTGCTGCCTTCTCGAAGACGCGCATGCCCGGCGTGGTCTTGCGCGTGTCGACAAGCACGGTCTTGGTGCCCTCGAGCGCGGCCGCCATCCGATGCGTGTAAGTAGCGATGCCGCTCATGCGCTGCAGGTAGTTGAGCGCCACGCGCTCGCCCGAAAGCAATACGCGCGCATCGCCGCGCACCTGGCCCACGTGGTCACCGGCGTGCACCTCGTCGCCGTCCGCGACATCGAACAACACGGAGCTCTGCGGATCCAGCAGCTCAAAAGTGCGAGCGAACACATCCAAGCCGGCGATGATGCCATCGGCCTTGGCGATGAGCTCAACGGTAGCGGGGCGCGCCGTAGGGCACACGCTCGCCGTACTCACGTCCTCAAACGTGATGTCCTCGCGCAGAGCCTGCAAAATCAGATCATCGACGACGAGCTTCATGGTAATGGGATTCATGGTCTACTCCTCCACGGCCTGCGTGCCGGCCGCACGGGCCAAATCATCGATTGCAAGGGTCTCGGCGCCCAGGGCGCGATGACGCCCGTCAAGCGCGGGCTCGCCCGCCTGCTCCACGGCGAGCGACTCGCCGGTGCGCATGCACCAGGCGGCACGGCGGCCCCAAACCAGGGACTCGAGCAGGCTGTTGGAAGCCAGGCGATTCTTGCCGTGAACGCCGTTGCAGGCCGTCTCGCCCGCGGCGTAGAGCTCGGGCATCGAGGTGCGGCCGTCCTTATCGACCCATACGCCACCCATAAAGTAGTGCTGCGTGGGCGTAACGGGGATGGGCTCGTCCAAGATGTCGCGGCCGTCCTCCAGGCAGCGCGCGCGAATGTTGGCAAAGTGCCCGGTCACCACATCGCGCTCGACGGGGGCAAAACTCAGCCACTCGTGCTCGGTACCGTCCTGCTTCATCTGCTCGCGAATAGCGGCAGCGACCACATCGCGCGGCTGAAGCTCGTCGGTAAAGCGCTCGCCGGCGGCGTTGAGCAAAATCGCGCCCTCGCCGCGGCAGCTCTCGCTGATCAGGAAGGTGCGACCCGGCTGCGGCGAGAACAGCCCCGTGGGGTGAATCTGCACGTAGTCCAGGTGCTCCATCTTAATGCCATGCTCCTGAGCGATGTAGCATGCATCGCCCGTGAGCTGCGGGTAGTTAGTCGAATGGTCGTACACGCCGCCGATACCGCCTGTCGCCCACAGCGTGCGGCGGGCATGAATCTTAAACGGCTCGCCGGCATGCACGCCCTCGGCGGCATTTGCCAGCTCGTCGGCGGGACGAACCGAGTTGTCCTCGTCCACGGAAACGGCGACGACACCGACACACACCGTGACGCCGTCACGCTCGCCCGTCAGGATGTCGGTCATGGCCACGTGCTCCAAAATCTGCACGTTATCCAGCTTGCGAACGGCCTGGAGCAGCTTGGTCGTGATCTCCTTGCCCGTAATGTCGGCATGGAAGGCAATACGCGGACGGCTGTGCGCGCCCTCGCGGGTAAAGTTGAGGCTGCCGTCGGCCTTGCGCTCAAAATCCACGCCCATCGCTAGCAGGTCGTTGATGACCGAACGGCTCGAACGGATCATGATGTCGACGCTCTCGCGGCGATTCTCGTAGTGGCCGGCGTGCATGGTGTCCTCAAAGAAGGCATCGTAGTCCGAGCCCTCGGGCAGTACGCAGATACCGCCCTGCGCGAGCATCGAATCGCACTCGTCGACAGCGCCCTTGGAGAGCATGATCACGCGCGTGCTCGTCGGCAGATTGAGGGCCGCGTACAGGCCCGCCACGCCACAGCCGGCAATGACGACGTCGCACTCCATGTCGGGGTATTGTTTGGTTTCCACAGGAATCCTCTCCCTTGTAATGTGACATGCGGGACTGTCCCTCATGTCACATTGTTCTAGCGCGCTGCGTACTCGAGCATACGGTCGAGCGTGAGCTTGGCCTGGTCTGCCGCCTCGTCCGAGACGCCGATCTGCACCTCGCCCTCGCCCGTCTCCAGGCAGCGCACGAGCTTTTCGAGCGTGATGAGGTCCATGTTGACGCAGGTGGGCTGCACCGCGGGGAAGTGGAACTTCTTGCCGGTGCCCTGGCAGCGGCGCTCGAGCTCGTAGAGCACGCCGCGGACCGTCACGATAATGAACTCGCTGGCGTCGGACTCCTCGGCATACTTGATGATGCCGGCGGTGGAGCCGATGTAGTCGGCCTCGGCCAGGACGTCGGCCTTGCACTCAGGATGCGCCAGCACGAGCGCGTCGGGGTGGGCCTCCGTCGCGTCGACGATCTGCTCGACGGTGATGATGTGATGGCGCGGGCAGTAGCCGTTGTTGAGGATGACGTGCTTTTGCGGCACCTGCTCGGCTACGAAGCGGCCCAGGTTTTGGTCGGGGATGAACAGGACGTGCTGCTGCGGCAGCTCGGACACGATCTTGACGGCGTTGGAGCTGGTGACGCACACGTCGCTCCAGCTCTTGATCTCGACCGTGGAGTTGACGTAGCAGACCACGGCAAGGTCGTCACCGTACTCGGCGCGCGCCGCGTCGACCGTCTCGCGCTTGACCATGTGAGCCATGGGGCAGTCCGCGCCCGGCTCGGGCAGCAGCACGGTCTTGGTGGGGTTGAGCAGCTTGGCACTCTCGCCCATAAACTCCACGCCGCACAGCACGATAGTCTGCTGCGGCAGGCTCTTGGCGAGTTTTGCCAGGTAGAAACTGTCGCCGACGTAATCGGCAACGGCTTGGACCTCGGGCGCCACATAGTAGTGCGCCAGGATTACCGCGTCACGTTGGGCTTTTAGTTGCTGAATGGCCTCGACGAGCTCTGCGGGCACCAGTGCCGCGCGCTCCGTTGCCGTCGTTGCCGATGCTAGGCCGGCCGCGATATCGCGTGCAAGCTCCGATGCATCCATGTTCGCGCTCTGTGCCATCAAGGCCCCTCTCTTTTGGCGAATCTTGGGGCTTTAGTATGACACCTAGGTTTACAGCTGACAAGACAGCTGTAAACCTAGGTGTAAAGTTGAAATAAAGATTCAATCATGCGGCAGGTCCATTTTCGAACTGGCAAGCTGAGGACAGCCGAAAATGGACCCGCCCCATGATTCGGGCAGCCCGTTTTGTCCTGGACCAAGGGGCAGTGGTCAAAAAGGGCCAAATATGAGTACTGTCACCAAATTAGTAGCATCGATTTTCCGGTCCAGAGCAGCAAAATCGCCTTGTTTGGAGCCCGATCGCGACTCTGAAGAACGAAAATCGATGCACTTTTGGCCTCTGGCACCGATTTTTGAGGCCATTTGGCTGCCACCAAACTGGTAACAGTACTCATATTTGGCCTTTTTTGACCACCGGGTTTCCGGCAAACCCCAAAAGCGGGTCCGGATCGCTCGATCCGGACCCGCTGGGGGTAGCGAGCACAATCGAGGTGTAAGAAGCAAGAGAGGGCCATCGCCTAGAATCGTCAGCGCCTAGATATTCAACGAGAGGAAAGACAGTGGTCCGCAGCGACATGCTACCCCAGCCGGACCGGGGGCTCGGCCTCGACCGGCCCCAGACCGAGGCATTTCACCGACGAGTTCAAGAGGAAGATAGTCGATCTCCACAACGCCGGAAAGCCCAGGCGCGAGGCCATGGACGAGTGCGACCTCGACAAGAGCACCGTGGAGAGGCGGGGCAAGTCGATAAACGAGACCGGCTCGCCGCGCGCCGCCGACAACCGCACGCCCGAGTAGAACCGGATCCTGGAGCCCGAGCGCGAGAACCGCAGGCTCCGGATGGAGGTCGACGTCTTAAGACGAGCGGCGCCAGCATACGCTCGGAAGTCAGGGCCATGGCGGCCAACGGGGGGGCCGCTGCCCCATATCGGCGCAGCGCTGGCATCGAGGCCTTCTGACCTGTGTCAAGATTTCGGACACGCAAGCTCGAGGAATCAAGCGGCCATAGGCATGGCCTCGGGCTTGGGCTCGGTTCTCTCGAAGAAGGCCGCCATGGCCTCGGCCGGCACCTTGTAGCCGATCGTCGAGCGGGGCCTTCGGCGGTTGTAGTACGCCTCGATGAACTCGACCACCGCGTGCTTGGCGGAATCCCTGGTCGGGAAGCTGCGCCTGTAGTACATCTCGTTCTTCAGCGTGGCGAGGAACGACTCGGCCACCGCGTTGTCGTGGCAGTTGCCGGTGCGGCTGCAGGACAGCCGCACGTCGTTGTCGCGCGCCCATTCGGCCAGAAGCCTGCTGGTGTACTGGGCGCCGCGGTCGGCGTGGAATATCGCGTTGCCGGCCACGTAGCCGCGCGATTTGGCCGACGCCAGCGCCGAAACCACGATGTCGGCGGCCATGCGCTCGGAGAGCGACCAGCCCACCACCATGCGGGTGTTGAGGTCGATGACCGTCGACAGGTACAGCCATCCCTCGCCGGTGCGCAGGTAGGTGATGTCGCCCACGAGCTTGTAGGTTGGAACGGGACTGGTGAAGTCGCGGCTCACCAGGTCGGGCCGGGGCCTGGCCTTCGGGTCGGGGATGGTGGTGCGCTTCCTGGCGTTGGGCGTGCAGCCGCGTATTCCCAGCTCGTGCATCAGCTTGCGCACCCTGTACAGGGTCAATCCGGAGAACTCGCCGGGCAGGAAGCATTTCACGAACCGGAAGCCGAACCTGCGGTCCGACTCCAGCCACACGCGCCGGACCGCCTCGCGCTCGGCCGACCAGTTTTCTCGCGGGCAGCCGTTGGAGAGCCACGAGTAGAAGCCCGATCGGCTCACGCCGAGCACGCGGGCCATCATTTTCACCGGGAATTCGGCCTTCTCCGCCAACATCATCCGGTAGCATGCGGCTACGCCTGGCTTTTGGCGAAGAAGGCCGCGGCTTTTTTCAAGAAGGCGTTCTCCATCTCGAGCTCGCGTATGCGCCTTTTCGCCTCGCGAAGCTCGCGGTCCTCGGCCTTGGGGTCGGGCCCGCCGGCAAGCTCGCGCCGGCGGTTCTGCACCCACTTGTTCACGGTCTTGGAATTCAGGCCCAGTTCTGCGCAGCATTCCGTTATCGGCCTGCCCGTCGAGATGATGTAGTCGGCGGTCTCGCGCCTGAACTCGTCGGTGTACTTGGCGGCTGGGTTGGACATAGCATACCGTCCTCTCGGTCGTCGATGAATGCATTCTAAAGGATTGGGCCTCTAGCATGCGTGTCCGAAAAGACGATACAGGTCAGACAACCCAATCAGACGTCGTCTCGAGCGCGTCCTCTGCACGGTCGAGCGTGCTTCTGGCCTTGGCACCCTGTTTGAACCACGTGCGCAGGTCCTCGAGCGTGCTGCCCGCTGCATACACCTTGATTTTTCGACCGCCCTTCGTAGTCACCGTGCAGCGGTCGCCGCTCTCGCTGTCCTCGTGCGCCGTGACCTTCTTGAGGTAATCGCGGCGGAACGCCACGACGCGGGCATTGCTGATCTCGATGAACCAATCGTCGTCGACAAGCGAAGTGCCCGTGGCACCTCGACTTGCCATCTCCTCGGCGAAGGAGAAACCGAGTTCGCGCTCCTGCCTGCCGATCTCGTAGATACCACGGGCGGGCATGCTGAGCATAAGCAGGGGCAGGAGTCCCCCTATGAACAGGAAGAGGAACGGAACGAGCAAGAGCAAGCGGGCTCCGGCATCGGTGAAAACAGCCATGAAGGCGATCACGAGCGAGAAGACGAGCGCCATGCCGTTGAAAACAATCGTCAACGGCTTGACGGCAGACCAACACAGGCCCGCCTTGGTCATGGGACCGTCGACGGCGTCCGAGACTTCGATGCCCTCTTCCTCCAGACGGGCGAGGAGGTTGAGCGAGCACACCCCCTCGAGGCTTATCGAGCAGAACTTTCGATCGCCCTCGAACAGGTCGATCCTCATCATCTGCGTGTGAAGCGTTGCATGGGTGATGTTGCCGAACGTCGTCTCCTTGCGGATGCCGAAGGCGTTACGCGAGAGAATTCGTTCACCGTCCACGTCGATGCGCGGGATGCTCAGCAGGGCCCAGATGGCCATGCCCGCAAGTGCCATGGCGTGGCCGAACCACACAAGCTCGTGGCCCCACTCGCCCAGCGAAACGCCCTGCCAGACGTAAACACCCAACATGAGCAGCTCGAACGCGACCGCGCAGCAGGCGATGATCGTGCGGATGGCAGCGGGCATGCGCACCGTGAAGCGATCGAGGCTGTCCGTCGCCTCACTGCGCTCACGCGCGCCGCGACGGGCGACCCATGCAGTGAGCGGACCGACGATGAACACCACCATCGCCACGCGCAGGAACGATTCGAGTATGTCGCCCATATTAACCACCATCCCAATAGAAAACGTGAATTTGGGAGACTATAGCAGAGCGAAGCGATCTGCACGGCATCGTCCGGGTGTTTTCGGCATACGGTGGAAACCAGCGGCAGCGGACGTTGAGAACTCACCCAAAAGACGCGATTCGACCGAAGCGATTCTTCTTGACTTGGTCTCAATGTGATGCGACATGCGCCACTACCTGCGCGGTCTAGCGGCCCTGATCGAAGAGGGTCACACCGATGAGGCACTCGAGCGCATCGACGCGCTCTGCGAGACCAACGACCGCACCGCCGTGCGCCGCTACTGCGCCAACGAAACGGTCAACATTGCGCTCTCGTCGCTTTCCGCGGACATCAACGCGCACGGCATCACCGCCGACCTGCACGCCGCCGTGCCCGAAACCGTCCACGTGGGCGATGTCGATCTATTCAGTGTGGTATCGAACGCCCTGGACAATGCCATCGCCGCGGCGAGCGCCGCCCCCGAAGGCAAGCGGTTTGTCGACCTGGACCTTCGCTACGAAGACGGTCAGCTTCTATTGCTGGTTTCCAACACGTTTGGCCGTGCGCCGCACATGGTCGACGGCATGCCCGTGACTCAGCACACTGGGCACGGCTTTGGCACCAAGAGCATTATGCTTGCCGTCGAGCGCATGAACGGCAACTGCCAGTTCCGCATTAATGGCGACCGGTTTGAGCTGCGCGCCGTGATGTAGGGGCTGCCGCCAACCTCGCTACAGCGGTGCAGCCGCCGGGGTCAGCTGCTTAATGTAGGCCCACATGCGCTGCTTGGCGGCCTTGTCGGTGAGCGCCGCCTCAAAACCGTCGAGCGCCAGCACGCGGCGCCCCTGCACATGGGCGACCAGGCCGGGCTTGAGCATGGCGGTGTCAAAGTCATCAATTGCCACAAGCATATCGGCATAGGTCTCGCGCATGACATCGGCCGCACTGTTGTCCAGCAGCAGCACCGCCTCGGGGTCCAAGGTCTCCAGCGCCTCGCGGAACAGGTCGCACGTCAGGGCCTCGCCCGCCGCGACCGCTCCGTCGCCCGGGCCGGCGACGCTTGCCAGCACACAAAAATCCTCGGGGGCATATCCGATGGCACCGAGCGCCTTGCGCAACGCGGCGCCATCCGCGCCGGCGGCCAGCTCGCCGCCCGAGCACTCGGCTTCATCCAAATCGCCTTTGACCAGCACAATCGGCGAGCACGCGTTGCCCGCGATGCGCACACCGCGATCTGCAAGCGACGCGAGCTCCTGCTCGGTCGCCTGAGCGATGGCTTCTTTTTTCTGGCTTTGTGACGTGGGCATGCGCTCTCCAATCGTTTGCGTGCCCACCATTATATAAAAGAGCCGCCCGCGAGTGGTTGCTTTGCGGGCCGCTGGGTATAAGCACGGTCGTACTGAGTTTTACGCGGCCGAGCCGCGTCGTATTATGGAGGTCACCATGGCTGACATTAAGCAGATTACCCCCGAGAACTTCGGCGCTGTCGTCAACGATAGCCTGCCCGTACTGGTTGATTTTTGGGCCCCGTGGTGCGGCCCCTGCCGCTCGCTCTCGCCCATCGTAGACGAGGTTGCCGACGAGCTGGCCGGCAAGTTGGCTGTGGCCAAGTGCAACGTCGACGACAACCAGGACCTGGCCATGAAGTTTGGCGTCATGAGCATCCCCACGCTGATCGTCTTTAAGAACGGCGAGGAGGTCGACCGCTCGGTTGGCGCCCTACCCAAGGCAAGACTTCAGGCACTGCTGGAGAAACATCTGTAATACGCTTGTTACCCATCTGCCGTCCATGAGCGGTTTCGCACCGCTCGCCGGAGTGCCAAACGCAAGGTATGCGACCACGGATAGTATGGTAGATACAAACAGCCCCCAGTGAACGGGTGCGGGTCAGACGGACTCGCACCCGTTTTCTTATGCGGCGGCGCTCAAGGCGGGCGTAGTAGAATCTGAACCACCATATCGCCCCGTACAAAAGGAGATTCCCATGCATGACGTCGGAATGAACATGAGCCAGCTTGCCATGAGCGTCAAGCAGGTCGACGACACCATTGAGCTCGCTCACGAGTGGAGCCATCAGCTGCTGCATGCGACCGAGAACTTTGATATGGAGCGCATTGGCGCCAAGCTCGAAGCCGCCATGTCTGCGCTGCACGAGGCACACGATGCGCTCGAGGGCTACGAGGAGGCCATCGAGGCCGACCATAACTCTGTTGGCTCCGTAAAGCTGGTGTAGCGTGGCCGAGCACGAGCACGCGCACAATCACGGTGCGGACGACGATGCGAGCTGCCGCTGCAGCGGCTCCAGCTCCGAGCTGGTCCGCTTTTCGGTCACCGCGCCCGACGACCTGCTGCGCCGCTTTGACGAGCAGATCGCGCGCCGCGGTGACGTGGCTAACCGATCCGAGGCCGTACGCGATCTGATTCGCGCCTCGATCGCCAAGGAGCAGATGCGCACGCCCGACGAGCAGGTCATCGGTTCGCTCACCATGATCTATGACCACCATACCGGCGATCTGACGCGCCGTCTGGACGAGGTGCAGCACGACTATACCGACGAGATCGTCTCTACCATGCACGTGCATCTGGACCACCACAACTGCCTGGAGATTCTGGCGCTCAAGGGTCGCGGCGAGCGTGTCTACGAGCTGGCGGACCGGTTGCTGGGGCTGCGCGGCGTAAAGCACGGCGAGCTCACCTGCGCCGCCACCAAGCAAAGCCTGGGGCTGTAACGGGATTTCCCGCAGCGCACCTGCCAAAAAGGGACAGGTTTCAACGAAGGAGGGTCGCATGCGACATGTGCATATCCATGTAACGGGCATTGTGCAGGGCGTCGGCATGCGGCCATTTGTGTATCGCGAGGCTATGGCGCATGGCATTTGCGGCTGGGTGCTCAACGCGGGCGATGGCGTACACATCGAGGCGCATGCTTCGGTCGAGGCACTCGACGGCTTTGTCGCCGCGCTGTCGGAGCACGCGCCTGCCGCGGCCCGCGTTGAGCATGTCGCTGTTGCAGACCTGGAGCCCGATGCTTGGGATGCCGACGATGAGCAGGCCTTTCGTATCGTAGCGTCGCGGGATCAGACCATGCACACGACGCTCGTCTCCCCCGATATCGCCACCTGTGACGACTGCCTGCGCGAACTGTTCGACCCCGCCGACCGACGCTATCACTACCCCTTTATCAACTGCACCAACTGCGGGCCGCGCTTTACCATCATCCGGTCGCTGCCTTATGACCGAGCGGCCACGTCGATGGATTGCTTTCCTATGTGCCCCGAGTGCGCCGCAGAGTATGGCGACCCGCTTGACCGGCGCTTTCATGCGCAGCCCAATGCCTGCTTTGACTGCGGGCCACATATTACCTGGCGCGAAGCGGACCACGGTGTTGTGCCAACGGCGGTCGACGCAACACCAGCCGTCGGCTCCACGCGCGAGGCCAGCGATGCCATCATCGAACGCTGCATCGAGCTGCTGGCAGGCGGCGGTATTGTCGCCATCAAGGGCCTGGGCGGATTCCATCTGGCCTGCAACGCTGCCAATGAGCAGGCGGTGGTCGAGCTGCGCCGTCGCAAGCGCCGCAGTAACAAACCGCTTGCCGTTATGGTGCGCAGCCTTGCCGATACTGAACGCCTGTGCCATGTCGATGATGCCGAGCGCAGCTTGCTAACCGGTAGCATCCGCCCCATCGTGCTGCTGCGCCGCCGTGCTGTTGGCGAGGGAGATTCCCCCGACGGCCTTACACTCGCGCCATCCGTCGCACACGATCTACCCGAGCTCGGCGTCATGCTCCCCTATACACCGCTTCAGCATCTGCTGCTTGCAGCTGCCGCGTCGCACGACATGCACGCGCTGGTCATGACCAGCGGAAACCTGAGCGAGGAACCTATCGAGACCGACGATGCCCTTGCATGGGAACATCTTGTTGCCGCCGGCATCGCCGACGCGCTACTTGGCAACGACCGTGCGATTCTCTCACGCTACGACGACTCCGTGGTACGTGTGGTCGACGGCACCGTCATGCCTGTGCGTCGCGCACGCGGATATGCGCCGCAACCGTTGTCGTTGCCGACGCTCGACGGCACTGCACCCTGCGTGCTCGCCTGCGGGCCGCAGCAAAAAGCCACGATCGCGCTCACGCGCGAGGACGCCGACGGCCATGTGGCCTGTTTTGTGTCGCAGCATATCGGCGATGTCGAAAACGGCGCGACCTTCGATGCTTGGAGCGCCGCCCGCGCACGTCTAGAAAACCTCTTTGGCCTGACGCCTGTCGCCCTGGCATGCGACATGCACCCCAGCTATCTGTCAAGCCAGTGGGCGCGTGAGCGGGCACGGGAGCACGATCTGCCGCTTATCGAACTCCAGCATCATCATGCTCACATCGCGAGCGTAATGGCGGAGGCGATTGTCGCTGGCCGGCTTGCGCCCGATGCGCGCGTCCTCGGTATTGCCTTCGATGGTACGGGTGCCGGCACCGACGGCACCATATGGGGCGGTGAGTTTCTTATCGCCGGCCTTGCCGATTTTGAACGCGCCGCGCACCTGCGCACCTGGGCGCTGCCAGGCGGAGCCGCATCCGTGCGCGATGCCCGGCGCAATGCCTTTGCCCTGCTGAGCGAGCTCGGCCTGCGCGAGCATCCGGGTGCCGCGGGGCTATTGGGCACCCTCGACGAGCAAACACGCAGCGTGACAGCCACCATGATCGAGCGCGGCATCAACAGCCCGCGTACCAGCAGCATGGGGCGTCTTTTTGATGCCGCGGCAGCTATTCTGGGCATCTGCGACAAGGCAACCTACGAGGGCGAACCCGCCATAGAACTCGAAGCCGCCGCCTGGCGCGCGCTTGACGGTAAGCCCGTTCGTCTCGACGGCAATCATACAGGCGTATTCACGTCTGCCGACGACTCCCCCATCTTGGACCCCCAACCGCTCATCGAAGCTCTTCTGAATGGAATCGAGGCAGGCGTGCCGGCCGACCGGCTCGCCCTCGGGTTTCACATCGCCATTACGCACGCTACGACCCACATCGCACGCGAAATCTGTGCGCGCGAAGGCCTTGATACCGTCGCGCTCTCGGGCGGCGTGTTCATGAACCGGCTTTTGCTTCAGCTCCTTACCCACGAACTCAAAGACGCCGGTCTTGCCGTCTTGGTCCCCCACGCTGTACCCGCCAACGACGGCTGCATCGCCTACGGTCAGGCCGCCATCGCTCGCGCTCGCCTCGCGCAGAAGGCGTTGCGATAGGCTGTTTTGCCAGCCTGTGCGCCGCCGTCTCACAGGTGTAACGCGTTTGCTCGTGACTCCCGCGAGCGCTACCATCAACTGATGGGTAATTAGGCGCCTATCCAGCGCAAAACGTATAAAAGGGGAACATTATGTGCCTTGCCGTTCCCGGTAAAGTGGTCAAACGCGACGACGACCTTAAGGCGACCGTCGACATGATGGGCATCGAGCGCCCCGTTTCGCTGCGCCTCGTGCCGACGGCACAGGTAGGCGACTATATTCTCGTGCACGCCGGCTTTGGCATTCAGATTGTCGACGAGCAGGAAGCCCAAGAGACACTCGAGCTCGTCAATACCATGACCGAACTGGTCGAAGAAGACCAGCTTGCCACCAACCCGGCCGAGGCATACTAGTGGCGGCCGAGCAGCCGGCGCGCTCCGGTATCGACTTCTCGGCATTCCGCGATCCCAAGCTGGCTCGCGAGCTCATCGAGCGCATTCATAAGGTTGCCGGCGACCGCGCCATCAACCTTATGGAAGTCTGCGGCACGCATACCGTGAGTATCGGGCGCTATGGCTTTCGCTCCATTATGCCTGTCGGGCTCAAACTGCTAAGCGGTCCGGGTTGCCCCGTCTGCGTTACCGCCAACCGCGACATCGATCACGCAATCGCGCTTTCCAACATGGACGGCGCCATCATCACCACCTTTGGCGACATGATGCGCGTGCCCGGATCGTCCACCTCGCTTGCCGCGCAAAAGGCGGCGGGGCGCGACATCCGCATCGTCTACTCTCCGCTCGACGCACTCGACATTGCCGAGCAAAATCCCGAACGCCCGGTCATCTTTATGGGTGTCGGCTTTGAGACCACAACGCCCACCATTGCCGCCGCTATCCTGGAGGCCGACGCGCGCGGGCTCCAGAACTTCTCGGTCTACTGTGCTCACAAGACCACGCCGCCGGCTCTGCGTGCGATCTCCAACGACCCCGAGACGACCATCGACGGCTTTATCCTGCCTGGTCACGTCGCTACCATCACAGGCCTGGCACCCTTTGGGTTTTTGGTCGATGAGTTCGAGACCCCCGGCGTAGTCACCGGGTTTGAGCCGGTCGATATCTTGCAGGGCATCTGCATGCTGGTCCAGATGGCCGTCGAGAACAGGCCCGCGATCGACAACGCCTACCGCCGTGGCGTCAATGCAGACGGCAACCCCGTGGCGCGCCAGCTGGTCGAGCAGGTGTTTGAGCCATGCGACACCACGTGGCGCGGGCTGGGGCCGATTGCCAACTCGGGCCTTTCCATCCGCCCCGAGTTCTCGCGCTTTGATGCCCGCACTCGCTTTGACGTGCCCGTTGAGGCGACGGTCGAGCCGCGTGGGTGCCGCTGCGGCGACGTGCTGCGCGGGGCCATTACGCCGAGCAGCTGCCCGCTCTTTGGCCGCACCTGCACGCCCGAGCATCCCGTCGGCCCCTGCATGGTGAGCTCTGAAGGCAGCTGCGCGGCGTACTTTAGATACCGCGACTAGCCCGGACGCCCCCGCGTACCGGCACCACCCACGATTGGAGTTTTCGATATGTCCCGTAATGCCACCGATAGCACTGTCCTGCTGGGCCACGGCTCCGGCGGCCAGATGATGAAGCGCATTATCGATGAGGTCTTTCTGGATGCCTTTGGGTCGCCCGAGCTGCTCGCGGGCAACGATGCCGGCGTCGCTGCGCTGCCCGCAAGCGGGCGAATCGCCATGTCGACCGACAGCTTTGTGGTAACGCCGCAGTTCTTCCCCGGCGGCAATATCGGCCGCCTCGCCGTATGTGGAACCGTCAACGACGTCGCGACCTCGGGCGCCAACGTGCGCTATCTCTCATGCGGCTTTATCCTCGAAGAGGGCTATCCCATGGACAAGCTGCGCCAGATTGTGCAGACCATGGCCGAAACAGCGCGCGAGGCGGGCGTGTCCATAATCACCGGCGACACCAAGGTGGTCGAGCGTGGCGGTGCCGACGGCGTCTACATCAATACCGCCGGCGTGGGCGAGGTACCCGCAGGCGTGACGCTCAGCGGTGCCAACTGCCGGCCCGGCGACGCCATCCTGGTATCGGGTACGCTAGGCGACCACGGCATCGCCATCATGAGCCAACGCGAGGGCCTGGCGTTTTCGAGCACCATCGAAAGCGACGCCGCACCGCTCAATCATCTGATTGCCGACGTGCTCGCCGCCGCCCCCGACACCCGCTGCTTCCGCGACCCCACGCGCGGCGGGCTGGCATCCACGCTCAACGAGTTTGCCCAGGCCAGCGGCGTTGCCATGGAGATCGACGAGGATGCTGTGCCCGTGCGCCCCGACGTGCAGGCCGCCTGCGAGATGCTCGGCTACGATGTGCTGCAGGTGGCAAACGAGGGCAAGATGGTCGCCGTAGTGCCGGCCGAGCAGGCCGATGCCGCGCTGGCCGCCATGCGCGCCGCCCGCTACGGCGAGAACGCCGCCGTCATCGGTCGCGTGCTGCCGCTTGCCGAAAGCACTCGACCCGCCGTGCGCGTACGCACCGGCTGGGGATCGACCCGCATCCTCGACATGCTCGTAGGAGAGCAGCTGCCGAGAATTTGCTAGGGCGGAATTGCACGGCTGGCGCGATGTGGCTTGATATCCCTGGAGATGTTCAGATTCCGAGCACGCCCGACGCGGAAGCCCAGTATTATGGGGTGCGTTTTAAACCCAATGACGGGAGCTTTCATGGCAGCAGCTTTTTCCACCGTGATCTTTGACCTTGACGGCACCATCCTCAACACGCTCGAGGACCTGGCGGCCGCCGGCAACCACACCTGCGAGATGCACGGCTGGCCCACGTTTGCCATGGACGAGTACCGCTACAAGGTGGGAAACGGCATGCTTAAGCTGGTCGAGCGCTTTATGCCCGCCGAGTACGCGGGCGACGGCCGTATGTTTGAGCAGACGCTTGCCGAGTTTAGAGCTTATTACGGCGAGCACAAGGAAGACCACACCGCCCCCTACCCCGGCACGATTGAGATGCTCGACCGTCTGCGCACAGCGGGCGTTCAGCTTGCCGTGCTCACCAACAAGGATCATATTTCGGCAGCCCCGCTTATCGAGAAATACTTTGGTTCCGATCGCTTTGCGCTGGTACAGGGCCGTGTGGGCGCATTTCCGCCCAAGCCCGAGGCACCCGTCACGTTGCATGTGATGAAAGAGCTGGGCGCCGATCCGGCATCCACGCTCTATGTGGGCGATTCGAATGTCGATGTTCTGACCGGCCACAACGCCGGCCTTAAGAGCGCCGGCGTCAGCTGGGGCTTCCGCGGCCGCGCAGAGCTGGAGGCCGCCGGCGCCGACTACGTGGTAGATACGCAGGACGAACTCGCCGAGCTAATCTTGGGCGAGTAGCGAGCGACACCGCTTAACGCAGCTGCGACAATTCTTCCACGCGGAAAGTGCATACCGTTTTGGAGCAATATTCCGGGTCGCGGTTTCCGCAACCCGCCCCATCCGGAAACCGCGACCCGGAATTCGGGCAAAAACCGGGTCGCATTTTCCCGAGCATTTGATGCGGCGCTGATACAAGGAGTGTCCCCAACTGCCGGCAGAAAAGGAACGTCCCCAAGCACCGCCTTCCCAATGACTACTCCAGCGATGGTAACGTCACGGGTAGAGGACGGACAGCGAGCGACGTCCAGGACGAACAAGTTGACATGAAAAAGGCGAGGCATAGACCTTCTGGTCATGCCTCGCCTTTTGAATGACAAATTGTCGTCCTGGGCGGCGCGCAGCGTCGAGCAGTTGCGGCGTTTGGTAAAACGCCGCAACGAACTGCCACGTAACTCCCCTAGCTCATCATGGCATTCATCATCTCGTTGGTTGCGGAATCGTCGGCAGACCACTCGCCGTCGTCATTGCAGGAATACTTGAAGGTGACCTTGGTGTCCTTGGTCTTAGCAGCCTTGGTCACATCGACCATAACCTGACCGGCCATCTTGTACAGCTCGTCATCGGAAGGCATCGAATCGAGCGCGGCGACCTTCTCCTGATACTGGGTGGCAAAATCCTCAACGATCTGGTTCATGGACTTGCAGGTAATGGTGACCTCGGCAGTTGCGGTACCCTTGTCCTCGTCGACCGTCACGTCGCCGATCTTGTAGTCAAAGCCCTCGAGATAGCTCTTGGCGTACTCCTTGGGATCGATGCCCAGCTGCTCAAACTCGTCGCCCGAGGCCTCTTCCAGGCCGGCGAGGAAGTCGTCGCCACCGTTCTTGACCTCGTCAAACTGCGTCGTAAGATCCTCGGTGATGAGCTCCTCAACCGAAGGACCTCCGCAGCCGGAAAGCACAACCACGCACGCGACCAGAACAGCCATCAGGGGCGCAAGCAGCAGCTTCTTCTTCATGACATTCCTCCCAACAAGCGGCACCGCGCTTCCCGACGCGGTGCGCGTCGTAACAATAAGGCCATACTAGCCGATAACGAACACCCCCGGCAAAGCAAAGGCGCAGTCGGCTCGATTTAACGTCCGAACGGTTTACCGGTCCGCCCAACGCGCAATAAAACGTTCCGCCGCATTGCAATAAAAAAGGGCGGCCAGATAACCCGACCACCCCAAAACACCCTTATGTTGCCGCAGACTACTTGCGGACGACCTTGACGATGGCATCGCCAGCGGAGACAGCGGAGTCAGCCTCGACGGCGAGCTCGACGTCGGCGAACTCGGCGGTGTTGGACACAGCCACGACGACGCAGTCCTTGTAGCCGGCAGCGGCGATCTTGGCGCGGTCGATCTTGAGCATGGGCTGGCCAGCCTTAACGACATCGTCGGCCTTGACGAAGCCCTCGAAGCCGTCGCCGTTCATGTTGACGGTATCGACGCCAACGTGCACCAGAACCTCGATGCCGCTATCGGACTGCAGGCCCACGGCGTGACCCATGGTGACGGTCACCTTGCCGTCGCAGGGAGCGTAGACCAGATCGTCCTCGGGCCACACGGCGCAGCCCTTGCCCAGGACCTCGCCGCCAAAGACGGGATCGGGCACATCGGCCATCTTGATGACCTTGCCCTTGACGGGCGAGCACAGCACGTCGGCGCCGGCAGAAGCAGAGATGGAGGACGGAGCAGCGGCAGTCGCGGGCTCAGCCTTCTTCTTGAACATGTCAAACAGACCCATACGTTTTCTCCTCTTGATTAAGCGCAACGTTGTGCGCATGCCTATGGTGATTATAGTGCCAAATGGTTCAAATGCTAAGGTGGGGACTCGAATCGCGAGCCCATCCCAACGCTTTTCCCCGGTGGCACTCATATTGTCGATTAATCCAGGCCCTCGGCACCGTTGGACTTGATGATCTTCTGGTAGGCGTAGAAGCTGTCCTTGCGGCGGCGCTCGTAGGTACCGGTGCCGTCGTCGTACTTATCGACGTGGATGAAGCCATAGCGCTTGCGCATCTCGCCGGTGCCGGCGGACACCAGGTCGATGGGACCCCACCAGGTGTAGGCGATCAGGTCGACGCCGTCGGCAATGGCCTCGCCCATGGCCTTGATGTGGCTCTGCAAGTAGGCGATGCGGTACGGATCGTGGATGGAACCGTCCTCCTCGACCTCATCGTAGGCGCCCATGCCGTTCTCGACCACCATCAGCGGAATCTCGTAGCGGGCGTAAATCTCGTTGAGGGCGATGCGCAGGCCCAGCGGATCGATCTGCCAGCCCCAATCGGTGGACTCCAGATAGGGGTTCTTGCCGCCAAAGGTCATGTTGCCCTCGGTCATCTCGTGATCCCTGTGGGTGCCCACGGTGCCGGACATGTAGTAGCTAAAGGTGTAGAAATCGACCTTGCCGTCGGCGATATCCTGCAGGTCACCGTCCTCCATCACAAGCTCGACATCGTTCTCGGCCCAGAAGCGCTTGGCATAGAACGGATACTTGCCGCGCACCTGCACGTCGGAGCAGTACCAGTTCATGGTATTCATCTCCTGCTGCGTGGCGAACACGTCGGCCGGATCGCACGTGGCGGCATAGGAGAGGATGAAGCAGTCCATGTTGCCCATCTTAAACTGCGGATAGTGCTCGTGGGCATAGCGCACGACGCGGCCGCTGGCGACAAACTGGTGATGCAGGGCCTGCATACGGGCCTGCGGCGTGGTGTGGACCGCCGAAGCCGGGCCCTCAAAGCCCTGGATCATGCTGGTCCCAAAGAGGTTGCCCATGTCCTGGGTGCCGCAGTTGATCTCGTTGAAGGTGAGCCAGAACTTGACCTTGTCCTGATAGCGGTCGAAGACGGTCTGGCAGTACTTCTCAAAGAAGCCGATGAGCTCGCGGCTCGCCCAGCCGTTGTATTTCTCGACCAGGTGATAGGGCATCTCGTAGTGCGACAGGGTCACGAGCGGCTCGATATTGTGAGCGCGCAGGCAGTCGAAGACGCGGTCGTAAAAGGCGAGGCCGGCCTCGTTGGGCTCGGCGTCGTCGCCGTTGGGGAAGATGCGGCTCCAAGAGATGGACATGCGGAACATGTTGAAGCCCATCTCGGCGAACAGCGCGATGTCCTCCTCGTAGTGATGGTAGAAATCGATGCCGTCATGATTGGGGTAGAAGCGGTTAGGGTCGATGTCGATCGTGATCTGACGCGGCTCCTTGTAGCTGCCGCCCAAGAAATGGTCGTCGACCGAAGGACCGCGGCCGTCCACGTTCCAAGCGCCCTCAAACTGATTGGCGGCCGTGGCGCCACCCCAATAGAAACCCTCGGGGAACTTGATGTTTGCCATGAGCATCTCCTTTGCATTGCGGGTCGATAGGCCGAGTATCGCCCACGCACGCGACAGACAGGGGCAGGGGTGCCAAACCCGACACTTCTTTTCGCAGACGCGCGCTGCAACAGCGCTGCAGCTGAAACTTTTTGACACCGAAGGAGCGAAGACGATCCGCTCCGCGCTTACCGGCGGTATGCCGCGGGGGTGCAGCCATACTTGTCGTGAAACTTACGGTAGAAGAAGCTCATGTTTTCATAGCCCACCGCATGCGCAGCCGCCCCGGCCGTGGCGCCGCCGCACAGAAGCTCGGCCGCACGTACCAGGCGTCGCTCCTGCACAAGCTGCCTAAAGGTCTTGCCCACATGCCGCTTGAGGAGCGCCGTCGCATAATTAGGGCTCAAGCCAAACTCCGCCGCCATCCCCTCGAGGGAGCACGCGGCGAATTCGCGATCGATATAGCCGAGCATTCCCGTCACCAGGGCAGTGGGCCCCGCCGCGCCGTCCGCCGCGCCGCGCACCAGCTCGCGCTCGTAGCAATCCATGAGCTCGGCCAAAAACAGCTGAAACAGACGCAAGACGATCTCGGGACCGTTGGGGCTCGGGTCGTACAGCTCGCAGAGCATCTCCTGCATGTAGCGCCGAATCCGACGGCTCTCGCCGCAATGAAAACGGACATGGCCCCGATGGTCCGTCTCGCTGTTGAGCGCGTTGAACAAAAACCGCGAGACCGCGCTCTCGCGCGAGAGGCTCGACTCGAGACTCCGGCGCAAAAAAGAGCGTGAAACGGTCATGCTCAGCATGATGTCGTCCTCGCCGAGCGCCGCCACGGCATGAGGGCAAAGGGCGTCGAGCAAAAGCACCTCGTTGCGGCGCAACTCGAGCCTCTCCCCCGCCACCGTCTGCGGGCAGCGCCCGCGATACACATAGCTCATCTCCACGTAATCATGCACGTGCTCGGGAACTGCATTAAAGCGCGAGTTTTTCCTTATCGTCAGGCCGCGCGGCATGCCGGGCTGGGCATAGGCAAACCCTGGCTGCCCAATCTTGCGCACTGGGCATCCGTCGATTTCGACATGCTCGGTCATAATCGACCAATCAAATGCCATGCCGTCTTTATAAGCGATCTCACTGGCGCTCAGTTCGCTGAGCCTACGCTCGAGCTCGTCGATCTCCATGGCTTGCCAATCGTTGATTTAGTCATAGTTCGTCGTGATTCAGATATTAGCAGAACGCGCCGACGCGTCCATAATCTGTGCTATGCAGCAGATCGATCGAGCCAAGGAGGATCCATGACCGCGTACTATCAGCAGGTGCTCGAGGGCACATACGACAACCACGTGCTTCCGTTTTTGTGGATGAAGGGCGAGAGCCATAAGACCATTGCCGAGTATCTGGAAAAGATCGCCGGCGCCGACATCCACGAGGTCTGTCTCGAAAGCCGCCCACACCCCGATTTTTGCGGCGAGGGCTGGTGGCGCGACTTGCACTTTGTCATTGACGAGTGCAGGCAGCTGGGCCTTAAGCTCTGGATCTTGGACGACGCACACTTCCCCACGGGCTTTGCCAACGGCGCCGTCAAGGAGGCCGTGCCCGAGCTCCGCAAGATCGTGCTCACGCACCGCACGTTCGACATCGTGGGCCCCACGTCCGCCGCGAGCATCGCGCTCGCCAACATGCTCGACAAAACGGAGCGCTTCTACGGCGTGACATTTATGCAGGACGGCAGCCCCGTCGACGTCGCTTACCGAGTAATCGACGATGCAGACGGCAACCCCAGCCGCCTGGTCTTCGATGCACCTGCGGGCCTCACGCAGGCATGCGTGATGTTCACGAGCGGCAAGACCTCCTACAACGAGGACTACATCAATATGGTCGACCGCGCCTCGGTGGCGCAGCTCATCGATGCTGTCTACGAGCCGCATTTTGAGCATCTGGGCGATGAGTTTGGCAAGACGATCCTGGGCTTTTTCTCCGATGAGCCCGGATTTGCCAACGAGAAGGGCACCACGGGCCCCGATGGCATCTCGGACACGCTCATCGGCAAGGCCACCGCGCCCCTACCCTGGTCGGCCGAGCTTGAGCGTCGCCTACGCGCGGCACTGGGCGAGCGCTACCTGGCCGAGCTCCCGCACCTGTGGGACCGCGAGCCGGCCGGCGCGCACGTACGCCACGTCTATATGGACATCGCGAGCACCCTCTATAAGGAGTGCTTCTGCGACCAGCTCGGAGACTGGTGCCGCGCGCGCGGCGTGCAGTACATCGGCCACGTTATCGAGGACAAGGACTGCCACGCGCGCCTGGGCGTGGGCGCCGGGCACTACTTCCGCGCCGTGGGCGGTCAGGACATGGCGGGCGTCGACATCGTGATCAACCAGCTGGTACCCGGCATGGACCGCGGCCTTCACAGCTACGGACGCGGCGTGTGGGACCTCGAGTTCTATAACTACGTGCTGCCCAAGCTGGGCTCCTCGGCAGCGCACCTCGACCCCAAAAAGCAGGGGCGCTGCATGGCCGAGGTCTTTGGCGCATTTGGATGGCACGAAGGCCTACGCGAGATGAAGTGGATCGCCGATCATTTTTTGGTGCGCGGCGTCAATTGGTTTGTGCCGCATGCCTTTAGCATGGCCGCCTTCCCCGACTGGGACTGCCCGCCGCATTTCTATGCGCATGGCCAAAACCCCCAGTTTGCACACTTTGGGCAGCTCATGAGCTACATGAACCGTACGGCGAGCCTGCTGAGCGGCGGGGGCGCAACGACCCCCGGGGCGCTTCTCTTCCATGC
>NZ_QROG01000007.1:99472-108565 GCF_003474585.1 Collinsella sp. AF39-11AT
CTTCTCTACCATGCGGACGCCGAGTGGGCAGGCGAGGCGAACTTTATGCAGCATGCCGCCTCCGAGCTTATGCGCGCGCAGGTCGACTTTGACATCGTGCCGGCAGAGGCATTTGAGGACGCAGGGCGCTATGCCGTTGAAATTGCCGCAGACGGTAGCGGCTTTGGCGTGAACGGCCAGGCATACCGCTGCCTGGTGATGCCCGGAGCCGAGTTTGTCGGCGGAGCCGTGCTCGACTTTGCCGCGCGTGCCGCAGCCGCAGGTGTTGCCGTGTACGCGCTGGATGAGTTGCCGAACAAGCGCTACGACGGTGACACTGCAGGCCGCGAGGGCTTTGCCTCCCTGGATGCAGCCGCGGTCGCCGGCATCAAGCTCCTGGCGACCACCGAGCTCGCAGACACACTTGCCAACACCGGCATGCAGACCGTGGTTTGCGCCGCGCCCCAGCCCTGGCTGCGCGCACTGCGCTACGAGCGGGCGGGCGAGAGCTATCTGATGCTCGTCAACGAGCATCCCAAGCAGGGTATCTCCACTCAGATTGCGCTTGCCGACGGCACACCCGTTGCAGGCGCGCGCCTCGACCTGCTCAACGGCACCGAGCCCGCCGCCTTTGACGGCACGCTCGAGCTGGCTCCCTACGAGAGCTGCATCGTGGTCCTTGGGGCTACAGGTTCCGTTGCTGTGGCAACCGCCGAAGACGAAGCCACATGCGTCGACGGGCCCTGGGCGGTTGCCTTCTCTGCCCCTGGCACCGATGCCTTTGGCGAGTCTGTTGAGCTTGCAGACCTGCACGACCTTTCCTCGGCCGAGTTCCCCGGCAAGGCCGGCACATTCCGCTACCGGGCCTCCTTTGTCCTGGGCGAAGCGGCCACCCGCACCGTCATCGACCTTGGCGAGGTCTTTGAGACCGCAACCGTCACCCTCGACGGCAAATCCCTCGGCACCCGCATCTGTCCGCCTTACCGCTTTGAGGCCGCCGCACTTTTAGCCGGCGAGCACGCGCTTACGATCGATATCATCAACACCCTCGACCACGCCGTCCCCGACATGTTCGGCATGACCGAGCCCTCCGATCCCAGCGGCCTCTTGGGGCCCGTACGCGTGCTCGGATAGCAGCCCGAGCGCAAACAACTCGGGCAGGGCACGCCCTATGTTGAGCCCGCGCAGCGTCGAGCGGTCCGTCGTTCATAGACCGGCGGACCAAAACTCCCAGCCAAGCCGAACGTTTTATTTATCGCTATGATTGGTTTATCGCGACGCAAACGCATAGGAGCCATATGGATATCAGGCGAAAGATCACGCAGGGCAAAAGCCTCACCCCCACCGAGCAACAACTTGGGCAAACGGCGCTCGCCATGGGCGAGGATGTGCGCGGGCTTTCCATTAAGGAATTTGCCGCGCGCGCCAACGTTTCGGTCGCGAGCGTTCACCGCTTTTGCAAAAAGCTCGGCCTCGAGGGCTTCAAAGATCTCAAGGTCGAGCTCATCCGCCAGGCGACCGAGGCGGGCAACCGGCGCGACGTGGACATCAACTTTCCCTTCGATGCCACCTCCACCCCTGCGCAGGTGATGGAACGCATGGAGGGGCTCTACCAGACCACCTTGGCCGAAACGCAGGAGCTGCTCGACCCTGCACAGCTCAACCACGCCGCCAAGCTCATCATGCGCGCCGGCACCGTGGACATCTACACGGGCTCGCACAACCTCTATCCAGCGGGAATGTTCCGCGACCGCCTGCTCTCCGCCGGTAAAAGCGCGACGTGCCACGACGGTGTCGAGGCCCAGGTGCGAACGGCGCTCGCCTCGGGCCCCGACCATGCGGCAATCGTCATCTCCTACAGCGGCCTTGCCCCCAACCTCAAGGACATCTTGCCGATCCTCAGCAGTCGACATGTCCCGGTCATCGTCATCGGCACGCCTTATTGCGCGCGCATTCACCCTGGCTTTGCCGCCTACCTTACGGTGAGTGACCACGAGAGCATGACGCACCGCATCACGCAGTTTGCCAGTCACATCGCCGTGCAATACGTGCTCGATTCGCTCTACAGCAGCTACTTTGCCAAAGATTACGCCCGCTGCTCCGAGTTCCTCGAGCAGTCCTTCCCCTTTACCAAGCTGCCCGGGCTCAAATAAAACGAGAGAGGATTTTTGGACACTTAAATGACGAGGGTGGATAATCTCCCACTTTGAGCCTGTACACAGGCAAAAAACGGGAGATTATCCACCCTCATTCTGTAGTCGTTGCCCGCGCCTTTTTGCCGCTGGTCGCGTTGGAACCGCGCGCTACTGAGTGGGCGAGACCACCAGAAGCGCGTCGTGCTCAAAGGGATGCTGAGCCACGCGCACGGCACCGTCGACGGGCACAACCGGCAGGTTTGCCACGCGCTTGTTCTCCAGATCAAACGCCACAGCATTCCAGGCGGTTGCGCCGCCCTCGAGTTTGAGCTTGACGGCCGTGGTCCTCGGCAGATAGACCACCACGCGTTCGCCCACGCGCGCCACACGGATGGCTTCGCGTGCATCGTCGAGCAACTCCTGCGCGGGTTCAACAGCTACCGCCCCATCCGCGCTTGTGGCACCCAGGCCGCGTAGCACGTGCTCGATCAGGCCAAAGTCCCACACGCCCGCAAACTGCAGGCACTCTTGCCAGCGGAAGGGCATGTCAAAGCCCTCGCCCAGGACCGAGCCCTGGCTGCGCGATGTCTGCCAGTTCCACACGCCGTGTGCGCCATAGGTCACGCCGGCACTGGCGCCGGCAAGAATCGACGACCATACGCTCGCGCGGCAATCCTGCGCGGTAAAACGCCAGTAGACGTTGCGCGACGCACCCATCTGCTCGTAGCAAGGCTCGGAGTTGACCATCGGCTTTTTGGGATAGTTGGCGATAAAGTCCTGCGGCAGACGCCATGCCTCGGGCTGGCCCTCGTAGTTGTGGCCGGGCTGGAACATATAAAAGTCCAGACGGTCCAGATACTGCGCCGGAATGGTGCGGTTACCGCGGTTGATATGCATGGTGCGCAGTGCCTCGGGCGCGCGCTTGACGACCTCGTCGAGGGCGTCCTCGTAATAGGCGATCGCCTCGTCGCCGGCAAAGTCGGTATCGCCCGTCACCACGTAGACGGGGTCGAACTCGCCCAGGTTCTCGACGACGCGGGCAACGTGGACGCGAACCTCCTCACGCGGCATAACCTCGGCGCCGCAACGCTCGGCGATCTTGGCGCCCCAGGTACCGGGTACGTAATTGCACCACATGAGCACGAGCGCCGGACGAATGCCGTGCTCGACGGCAGCACGGCACATGGCGGCGGCACGATCCCAGTACGCCTGGTTGGGACGGGACCAATCAAAGTGCACGCCGTCCTCGCTGGCATAGGGCCAAATGCCCAGGTCGGGGCAGCAGCGATCCCACTGCGGCAGCGTGTTGATCTGCAGTGCGTTCATGCCCTGCTCGGCACGGCGGGTCAGGTAGTAATCCCAGTCGTTCTCGGCGATGCTCGTAAATGCGCTCCAGCACGTATCGGCAAACCAGAAGAACGGTTTGCCCTCGCACAAAAAGCCATCCTGGCGACCGTTGACGGTCAGCTTTCCCAAACTCATCTGCATGTCCTTTCGTTTGATAAAGGATTTGCGAACCGCCGAGGGCTTTCGCGGTAACCCCGCGCGAAAGCCCCCGCCGCTTGGCAAACCATCGCGGGCGAATACCGTCCGCCCCATCAGTCTACCTTGCAAGAAGGGCCCCGCCGGGCTTACGCCTGACGGGGCCCTGTCGTGTAGGTGAGGTCATATGTGACCGAACGGTTTGGCCTTAGGCCTCCATCTCGGCGAGTTCCTCCTTGGAGAAGCCGCAGGCAAAGACGACGGCAGCGGCGATGACAAAGGAGATTGCCATACCAACAATAGCCCAGACGGTGTTCATCTGGCCACCCTGCAGGTAGTTGGTGAAGACCAGGAAGTTGGAGGCACCGCCTGCGAGGTAGTAGGTAACACCCATGAGGCCGGAGAACACAGCGCCGATAGCACCGCCGATGAACATGCCAAACATGGTGCGACGGAAGCGCATGAGGATGCCGAAGAGCGCGGGCTCGGTGACGCCGCCGGCGATGGCGGAGATGACGTAACCGATGGCGAGAGACTTCTCGTCGGGGTTCTTCATCTTGAGGAAGGCACCGAAGGCGCAGCCCCAGACAGCGGCCATAGCGCAGTTGGTGGAAACGAAGACGAAGGGATCGTAACCGGCAGCGATGATCTGAACCTAGGCGAGCAGGATGACGGGCATGTGCATGCCGCAGACCACGAAGAGCTGCCAGAAGGCGCCGAGGATGGCCATGACGATCAGGATGCCGATGCCGCCAAGGTCAGCAAGGCCGAAGAGGGCGTTGGCGATCAGCGTACCGATCTCGTTGCCGATCGGAGCGAGGACGATGAAGGCAATGGGGATCGTGACGATCATGGTGCAGAACGGCGTGAAGACCGTGGACAGCACGTCGGGCATAACCTTCTTAAAGAACTTCTCGATGAAGTACAGGACGGGCACCGAAAGGATGATCGGCAGGACGGACTGCTGATAGTTGGCAGCAGCGATCTGGATGCCGTAGACGGAGATGATGCCGCCGCCCTCCTGGGTGGCGACGCTCACCACGGAAGGAGCCATGAGGGCGCCACCGAGCAGCATGCCGAGCACCGGGCTGGCGCCGAGCTTCTTAGCCGCGGCATAACCCAGGTAGATGGGGATAAAGGTGAACGTGGCCTCGTACAGCGTGGTGTAGAGGAACGTATAGGTCGGGTCGTCGGCCGAGAGCACACCGAGCATGGTGGGGCCGAGGACGGCCGCGATGGTACGGAACAGACCGCCGGCCATGAGCAGCGGGATGAGCTGGGTCATGGAGCCCGACAGATAGTCGAGGATGATGTTGGGCAGGTTCTTGAGCTCGAACTTCTCCTTGGGAGCATCGAGGTTCTCGTTGACGGCCTCGCCCTGCTTGACGCCGGAGATGGCGACGAACTCGGCGAGCACCTTGGGCACGTTCTGGCCGATGATGACCTGGAGCTGGCTGCCGGCGAACTGGCAACCCAGAACACCCTTCACCTTCTTGATCTTCTCCACGTCGGCCTTGCTGTTATCCTTGAGCGTCAGACGCAGGCGCGTCATGCAGTTGGTGGCAACGGAAACATTCTCCGCACCGCCCACGAGCTCGAGGACATCGGTGGCAATCTGCTTGTTATCTACTGCCATGGGACCCCTCCCCATATCTTCGTGTGCCTACTCGCTTGTGTAAGCACGCCTTTGGCTCGGCGACTATAACCCCTTACGGTTGCCGAACCCTTGGATACGCTGTCGTAAACAATTTGTTTACTGAACGTTTACTGGCTTTAGTTTACACGGAGTGCCTGATTTGTGGCGATTTTGCCGTCTGGAGTCCGGTGAACGGTAGGAAATCGGGGGTAAGCGTATTTAGACGGTAGAAGATCGTCTATTTGACCCGATATTGATATATGGCTATTTACGTGGGCTTTTATTTTGATGAACACCTCTATAACCTGTTAGATCCTCAACAAAAGTCCTGCTAGTTACTAGTAAACGTCTGTTTAGTAGTTCATTGCGTGTTCCGTTTTACCGTTTACCGAGTTCATCTGCTCATTCTACAGTTCTGCATTAGACTAAACATGTTTAATCTGTATTGCCGCCCTTGTTTAGTACTTGCGGCACAAAGGAGTAGCTCATGGAACTCAAATCGTGTACCTACGCAACCGTCACCACGCTGGGCGATTTTGGCCCCTGGATCAGCAAGGTCGTACTCGACCTGCCCTGTACCGTGCGCGCCAACGACGTGAACGAGCACACGTTCAATATCTACTGTGCCCGCCACGAGCGCGCCGGCGAGGTCTTGATGCGCAAGGAGCACGGGGCCGATCACGCGGCGCCCTCCGTGGGCTACGTGCCGGTCCTCGCCACCTACCCCTGTGATGAGAACGGCCAGCGCCTGCCCAAGGGCACACACGTAGCGCTCGAGACGCCCGAGGTGCGTCTCACCAAAGAGATCGAGGGTGGCGTGCTGGGTTCGCGCTATATAGAGAGCCGCCTGCGCGTGACGCAGCTTGTGGCGCTCCCGGGCGAAGACGGCGACGACCCCACCGCGGGCCTCGTCTTCGATCGCAGCCGCGGCGACATCTGTCCCGCGCTCAAGGGCTGGCATAACGCCGTGCAGCAAACGCCCGTCGACGGCATCGCGCTCGAGTACGGCTATTTTGAGCCGAGCTTTGAGCCCGCTGACTCCGCGCTCTTCAACCGGTTTGCGCCCAAGGACACGCCCGCCATCGAGAAGGCGCCGCTGATCGTGTACCTGCACGGCGCCGGCGAGGGCAAGGGCACCACACAGGGCGAGGGCGCGACGCGTGCCTACACCGGCAACCGCGTGACAGCGCTCTCGCAAAAGCAGATCCAGCGCTACTTTGGCGGCTTTGCCTGGGTGCTCGTGCCGCAGTCGCCCACCTTTTGGATGGACAACGGCGTCGAGCAACTCGGTCGCTCCAACCAAAGCATCTACTCTCCCGTGCTCAAGGCGCTCATCGACGAGTTTGTCGCCGAGCATGCCGACCGCATCGACACCGATCGCATCGTGGTCGCCGGTCTTTCCAACGGCGGCTTTATGACCCTGCGCCTGTGCGCCGACTATCCCGAGTTCTTCGCCGCGGGCCTTCCCTGCTGTGCCCCGTGGTACAACGCCACGGACGAGGACGTGGCCGCACTCGCCAAGACGCCGCTGTGGTTTACGCACTCCAAGGGCGACGAGCTCGTGTGCCCGCAGCAGACGGTGCTGCCGCTCACGGCGCGCCTGCGTGATGCCGGCGCCAACGTGCACCTCACCTACTTTAGCCATGTCGAGGACCTGACCGGCGTGTACCGCGAGGCCGACGGCTCGCCCAAGAAGACGTTCAATCACGGCGTGTGGATCCACCAGTTCAACGACCTGTGTTATCAAGACTTCGACGGGGGCAACGTACTCATCGACGGCGAGCCGGTGGGCTGCTGGGAGTGGTCGGCTAGGGTTTCGAGGTAGCCGTCCCATCGGGTGCCCCGCCCTTTAGTTTTGTGAACGTCCTCGCGCATGGGCCCGTTCATCCTGCTCCTTCGGAACAACGGATAAACGGGTCCGCGCTGCGGAATGTTCACAAAACTAAAGGGCGGGGCACCCTGAGTTAACGTTGTTCGAAACGCTGGCCGGGCGCTTCCGGCGGGCCGCCAGGTCGGTGGCGATGCGGGCGTGGGCCCCGTCTTGCCTTGCGCGTAACTGGCTGAAAACAAATCGTGGTTGGAGTTATTCCTATGTCTCAGAATTTGACTCGGGTGATTGTCACCACCGATATGGAAGTCGATGATATGAACTCTCTGGTTCATTTGGCTCTGTATCTCAATGTGCTCGATGTGCAGGCTGTGGTGTACACGGCTTCGCAATATCACTTTCTTGGCGATGGTGTTCATACGCTGGGCGAGGTGAATCCGCATTGGCGGACCAAAGGCGTGCGCTCCTATACCTGGGACGTCGTTCCGCACGAGCCCGACCCCGAAGCTGGCTCGCTCATGGAGTACCGCCCATTCCCCGAGGGTTGGATCGAAAGCCTGTGGAGCAACGAGTATGCCCAGGCCTGGCCGCAGCTACAGGCCAACGCCGCTGCCGCCGGCGAGCCGTCCTTCCCCACGCCCGCCCAGATGATCGAGCGCACCTATATGGGCAACGTCGCCTTTGAGGGCGACGTGCGCGAGGAAACGCCCGGTTCGCGCGTCATCGCCGACGCCATCATGGATGACGACCCCCGCACGCTGTGGCTCCTTTCCTGGGGCGGTATGAACACTATCGTTCGCGCCCTCATGTCCATCGCCGAACAATGGCAGAACACACCCGAGTGGCCCGCCGTGCGGCAGCGGATCTATCAGAAGGTGCGCGTGATGGGGGTTGCCAATGGCGTAGGTCAGGACAACTCATGGCTCGACCATGGGCGCGAGCTCTTTCCCGAGCTCGTCTTTTGGTGTGTGCCCCATAAGTATGGCAGCTATGTCAACGCCAAAATAGCTCAGCCCGATACGCTGCCGCTGTTTAAGGCTCCTTGGCCCGAGCATAATCTCACCCAGGGCAACGGCCCCCTCATGGCGCGCTATATGCTCTATGGTGATGGCAAGGTCTACGAAAACGAGCCCGAGCGCTTTCAGTTTGGCAAGCATGCCCGTCTGGATTGGGGCCTGGAAGGCGTGCCCGCAATGCAGTTTGAGCGCGGCGACTTTATGGCCGAAGGCGACAGTATGACCTATATCCCGCTGCTGCCGTTTGGCCTGCGCGGTATCGACGACCGCAACTTCGATACGCTGCTCGGCCGTATGTTTCTTGATGGGCATCCCGATGCAGGAGCACCCACCGATTTTGACGCCATCAGTACGCCTGCAGACGACAACCCCAATCCCTACCTGCGCGCCTATCAGGAAGACTTTGCCGCCCGCGCGCAATGGTGCGCCCATGATCCGGCAGTCTGCTCGCACCCGGCGCATGTTGTCGAAGTTGCGGCCGATCGCAGTGCTATAGCCGGCGAACGCGTCGCCCTTGCAGCGACCATCGTCGATCCCGACGACAAGGGACTCGATGCGCATTGGGATATCGCCGTGGACCCGTCGAGCTATGCAGGTACCCAAGACCTGTCGCTGTGGCAAGAATGCACAGTGGACACCACTTTCGTCGTGCCCGCCGACGCACGACCCGGCGATCGCTTCGTGCTCACCCTCACCGTGCAGACGCGCGCCGAGCGCCCCTGCAGCCGCTACGCCCAGGTCGCCATCACCGTCGTGTAGCAACCGACGGCCCACATTCGGCAAGGAGTGTCCCCAGCTGTCGGCACAAAAGGAACGTCCCCAAGTGCCAAAATGACGAGGGTGGATAATCTCCCACTTTGAGCCCGCACACAGGCCAAAAACGGGAGATTATCCACTCTCACTCTGACTAGTCATTTAAGTCTGTCCCCAATGAGTACCCCACAGCAACGGCAACGCCGATGTCTTGGCAACGACAGACACTATGACCCAATCCAGGGGCACGGAAACGACAGGAGC
>NZ_QROG01000008.1:0-107365 GCF_003474585.1 Collinsella sp. AF39-11AT
AAACGCGGGGTCCGTTCAGGCTGTTGCGTTGAGATTGAAAATCAACCACAGACACATCTCCATACGCCTCTACAAAAACCTGTACCTTTTTGCACAACAAAAAAGCCGCCCTAACCAGCGGCTTTTCTTCTATAGACAACAAAAAAGGCGACCGCCCGCGAGGACGATCGCCTTTGTTAATTCTTGTATGGTTTGTGCTAGGCGCGAGTCTTGATCTCCTCAGTCACCTTCGCAACGAACTCGTCAACGCTCATCGGGACGGTCTCGTTGGAGCGATCGCGGACGGAAATGTTGCCGGCCTCGACCTCCTTCTCGCCCAGGATAAGCATGTAGGGCACGCGGTCGATGCTGCGGGCCTCGCGGATCTTGTAGCCGATCTTCTCGTCGCGGTCGTCGCAGACCACGCGAATGCCGGCCTCCTCCAGCTTGGCGCACACCTCGTGGGCGTAGTCGCGGCTCTTCTCAGAGACGGGAAGTGCCTTGACCTGCACGGGGGCCAGCCAGGTGGGGAACTTGCCCGCAAAGTGCTCGATCAGAATACCGATGAAGCGCTCGATGGAGCCAAAGCACACGCGGTGCAGCATGATGGGGCGCTTCTTGGTTCCGTCGGCGTCCACGTACTCCAGGTCAAAGTTGAGCGGCATCTGGAAGTCAAGCTGCACGGTACCGCACTGCCAGGTACGGCCGAGCGAGTCCTCCAAGTGGAAGTCGATCTTGGGGCCGTAGAAGGCGCCGTCACCCTCGTTGACCTCGTAGTCCATGCCCAGCTTCTCCAGAGCAGTGCGCAGGCCCTCCTCGGCGCGAGCCCAGTCCTCGTCCGAACCCATGGAGTCCTCGGGGCGGGTGGAAAGCTCAACGTGGTACTTAAAGCCAAACTTCTGGTACACGGAGTCGATGAGGTTGACCACGCCCACGATCTCATCGGTCAGCTGGTCGGGGCGCACAAACAGGTGGGCATCGTCCTGGTTAAAGCAGCGCACGCGGAACAGGCCGTGCAGGGCGCCGCGCAGCTCGTGGCGGTGCACCAGGCCAATCTCGCCGGCGCGGATGGGCAGCTCACGGTAGGAGTGAGGCTTGGAGGCGTACACCAGCACGCCGCCCGGGCAGTTCATGGGCTTAATGCAGTACTCTTCGTCGTCGATGACGGTGGAGTACATATTGTCCTTGTAGTGGTCCCAGTGGCCCGAGGTCTTCCACAGCTGCTTGTTCATGATGAGCGGCGTGGAGATCTCCACGTAGCCGGCCTTGTGGTGAATCTCACGCCAGTAGTCCAGCAGCGTATTCTTAAGGATCATGCCGTTGGGCAGGAAGAACGGGAAGCCGGGAGCCTCATCGCGCATCATAAAGAGGTCCATCTCGCGGCCGATCTTGCGGTGGTCGCGCTTCTTGGCCTCCTCCAGCATGTGCATGTGCTCGTCGAGCTCTTCCTTGGTGGCAAAGGCGACGCCGTTGATGCGGGTGAGCATCTTGTTGTCCTTGTCGCCCTTCCAGTAGGCGCCCGAGACGCCGGTGAGCTTAAAGGCCTTTAGGGCCTTGGTGTAGCAGATGTGGGGGCCGACGCACATGTCGATGTAGTCGCCCTGCTGGTAGAAGGTGATGCGGGCGTCGTCGTCCAGGTCGCCGATGTGCTCGACCTTGTACTTCTCGCCGCGCTCCTCCATAAGGGCGATGGCCTCGGCGCGGGGCTTCTCGTACACGGAGAACTTGAGGTTCTCCTTGACGATTTTCTTCATCTCGGCCTCGATCGCGGGGAAGTCGTCCTCGCTGATCTTGACGCCCTCGGGCAGGTCGACGTCGTAGTAGAAGCCGTTGTCGGTCGCGGGGCCGTAGGCAAAGTCGGCCTCGGGGTACAGGCGCTTGATGGCCTGCGCCATGATGTGCGCGGCGGAGTGGCGGATGACGTGCGTGACCTCGTCCTGCGGGAGCTCGGCCACCGAACCGTCATTGTAGAGTGCCTTCATGGGTATGTTTTCTCCTCTCGGATGCCTGATGCAAGTGCGTGCGATGCGCTCGGCGTTTTAACTTGCATCATTATAGGCAGGTTGCCTTGGTATACAAGCGCCCGCCGCACCTTAATGGCACGGCGGGCGATTTTCTACGCATGCTTCATCGTGTGGGGGCGGGTTGCGCGTGTGGCTTGCGCGGGACGCGCGGTGCCCGTGGCTTGCGGCCGGCCCGGCGATGGATGCGTTACTGAATGCGAGTTCGGCAGTAGGGGCAGACCTTCCAGTGCGCATCGAGCGGGCGATGGCAGCTGGGGCATACGTTGCGAACCTGGGTATCGCACACCGGGCAGACGACAAAGTCCTTCTCGATGGGCGCGCCGCACTGCGGGCAGGTGCCGTACTGGGCAAGCTGGCGCTCGCGCAGCGCCATGTCCAGCTCCTGCTCCTCGCGGTCGGACGCGTAGGAGTGCGGGCGCAGGACCAGGTAGGCAATGAGGCCCACAAACGGGATGAGGGCGATGATGCCCCATGCCACGTAGGCGCTGGCGCCGCGGCGGCGAGCGTCGATGAACACATAGACGACCGACAGCACATACAGGGCGACGATAAAGCCAACGAAGGCATAGACGACGCCCATAAGCTGCGGCGACATGAGCTCGGAGATGTACTTGGACATTACGGGTACCTTTCGGAATATTAACAGTCCGGTCAAGTTTACCACGGGGTTTGTTTATATGGGACCACGGCTAGGGGCGGGGCTGGTGCGGACACAAACATCTCAATCTGTAACAGGCAGGAGTGGAATCCGGGTCTAGATGTTACAGAACGAGACACAGGGGTCCCTCCCCGACTTCAATCTCGACCTGTAACAGTTACTCGGCAAAATCGGGTCCAAATGTTACAGATCGAGACAAAACATCCCCTCGCTGGCTTCAATCTCGATCTGTAACAACTGAGGCCGAATTTCCTCTCTTACTGTTACAGATCGAGACCTTCAAAATCCGTCGGAAGGTTTGTCTCAATCTGTAACATCTAGAACCCAAATCCTCAGCTAACTGTTACAGATCGAGACAAAGAAAACCGTCCGCACCGAATGTCTCAATCTGTAACAGTTACTCGGCAAATACAGTCCCAGATGTTACAGATTGAGACAAACCATTCTCTCCCCAACTTAAATCTCGAACTGTAACATCTGGAACCCAAAAACAGTTCTTACTGTTACAGATCGAGAAGAACGTGCGCCTGTGGACTCAACATCTCAATCTGTAACAGGTAACGGCGCAGACCGCGAGGTTGGGCGGGAAGATCTCGCGTTCTAACGTGGCCGGCATCCGTGCTGAGCCGGCCCACGCCTGCCGTTGGCGGATGCAGTGGGGCTGTTCGCCGCATTGCCGCTGCACTGGGGGTCTGCAGACCGTAGCATAGTCCTATTGACAGCCTGTCAACTTGTCTGGGAGGCACTGTGACAGAAACGTTTGATATCGCGGTTGTGGGCGCGGGCATCACCGGGTGTGCCATTGCGCGGCAACTCGCGCGCTATGACCTGACCATTTGCGTGGTCGAGGCGGCCAACGATGTCGCCCTGGGCGCATCGAAGGCCAACGGCGGCCTGGTACACGCCGGCTACGATCCGGCGCCGGGCACCGTAAAGGCGCAGGTCAACGCCCGCGGCTGCGAGCTATATGGCACGTGGGCCCAGGAGCTTGGATTTTTGTTCCGCCGCACCGGGTCGATGGTGCTGGGGTTTAACGACGAAGACCGCGCACACCTGGAGAAGCTGCGCCAGAATGGCGTGGCCAACGGCGTGCCCGAACTGTCGATTATCGGCCCCGAGCGCATCCGCGAGCTGGAACCACGCGCGAGTGCCGAGGCGACGTGCGCGCTGTGGTGTCCCTCCACTGGCTTTGTGGATCCGTTTGAGGTCGCCATCGCTGCGCTGGAGAACGCCGTGGCCAACGGCGTGACGTTTATTCGGTCGGCTCCGGTGGAAGCAATTGAGGTTGCCGGCGGCGAGGCTACCGACGGGGCTGCGCACTTTACGCTGGTGACGCCTGTCGGCGATGTGCGCTGCCGCTATCTGATCAACGCCGCGGGCAACGGTGCAGCGGACATCTCGCATATGGCGGGCGCCGAGGAGTTCCAGATGGTCTGGCGCCAGGGCAACATCGTGGTGCTGGACAAGGAGCCGCGCGCGCTCATGCCGCTCTACCCCGTGCCCACGCCAGTGTCCAAGGGCGTAATCGTCACGGGCACGGTCCACGGCAACACCGTGATCACCGCGACGGCTGCCGTGCGCGAGCCGGGCGACACGCAGACCTACGCAAGCGATGTGAACGCGCTGCTGACGGGAGCACGCAAGCTGGTGCCCGATCTGGACACGCGTCGCGTGGTACGCGCATTTGCCGGCGGGCGTCCGGTCATCAAGGGAACAAACGACTTCTTTATTGGGCAGTCCGCCGTGGTGCCAGGCCTGTTCCAGGCGGCGGGCATTCAGTCGCCAGGCGTGGCGAGCGCGCCGGCCATTGCCGAGCGCATGGAGCACGTGATGCGCGAGGCGGGCGTTGCTTTGCGCGAACGGGCCGATTGGGATCCGATTCGACACGCGCCGGACGACTTCGACCGTGCGCCGCTTGCACGCAAGGAGGAGCTCATTGAGTCCGACCCCGCATGGGGGCAGATCGTCTGCCGCTGCGAGACGGTGCCCGAGGCCGAGATCGTGGCCGCGATTCGACGCCGCCCGGGTGCGGTTTCGGTCGAGGGCGTCAAGCGGCGCTGCCGTGCGGGCATGGGTCGGTGCCAGAGCGGCTTTTGCCAGAGCCGCGTGGTTGCGATCCTTGCCCGCGAGCTGGGCTGCGACCCCAGCGAAGTGCTGTTGGAGGATGCCGGATCTTGGCTGGTCGAGGGACCGCTAAAGGGGGTGCGCTAGGATGGCGACGTTTGATATGCGCGACGAACGCGCGGAGACCGGAACCGCAGCGCCAGTGTCGACGTAGACCTTCGACGTGGTCGTCATCGGAGGCGGCCCCGCCGGTATGGCAGCCGCGCTTGCCGCGCACAAGGCCGGCGCGCACGTGGCCATCGTGGAGCGCGAGCAGCATCTGGGCGGCATCCTGCGACAGTGCATTCACCCGGGCTTTGGACTGTCGCACTTTAAGCAGGAACTCACCGGTCCCGAGTACGCGCATCGCTTTATCGACCAGGTGCGCGCGACCAACATTGCGCTGTTCTTGGACAGCATGGTGATAGGGGTTGATTCGGGCGAGTCCGCGGAAGACGCCGCGGTCCACACCGTCACGCTCATGAGCCCCACCGGTATGCTGCAGCTCATCGGGCGCGCGGTCGTCCTTGCCATGGGTTGCCGCGAGCGCACGCGCAGCGAGATCAAGATCCCCGGCAGCCGACCCGCCGGCGTGTTTACGGCCGGCCTAGCGCAGCGATACATCAATATCGAGAACCTCAAACCCGGCTCGCGCGCCGTCATTTTGGGCTCGGGCGACATCGGGCTGATCATGGCGCGCCGCTGCACGCTCGAGGGGATTTCCGTCGAGGGTGTGTACGAGCTCATGCCGTACGCCAACGGCCTGCGTCGCAATGTTAAGAACTGCCTGGAAGACTTTGGCATTCCACTGCATCTGTCTACCACGGTCACGCGTGTGATCGGGCACGATCGTGTGGAGGCCGTCGAGGTGAGTCAGGTCGACGAGCACCTAGCACCCATTCCGGGGACCGAGCGTGTTGTTCCGTGCGACACGCTACTGCTTTCGGTGGGCCTGATTCCCGAAAACGAGCTTTCGGTTGCCGCGGGTGTGGAGCTGGACCCACGTACGCGCGGTGCCGTGGTGGACCAGAGCCTGCAGACGGGCGTGCCGGGCATATTTGCCTGCGGCAACGTGCTGCACGTGCACGACCTGGCCGACAACGTGACGACCGAGTCCGAACGTGCCGGTGCGGCTGCGGCGGCGTGGGCGTTGGGGGCTGTCGGCACCGCGGCGGGAGTGGCGGGCGCGGGCTGCCAGCTCACGGTCTCCCCCGCTGGCATCGCAGGCTACGCACTGCCGGGACGCATCACGGCCGTGTCACTCACTAAGCTCAACTTCCGCGTACGTCGGCCGGTCGATGCTGCCCGCGTGCGCATTCTGGCAGGCGACGAGGAGCTGTTTGCAGGCAAGGTCCGCCCGTTTAAACCGAGCGTAATGGAGAGCTTCCCACTACCGGCAAAGGTAATTCAGCGCGCACTCGACCTGGGCGTTAGCGAGATAGTCCTGTCCGTCGACCCCGTTGAGGAGGCGTAGAGTCATGAGCACAAACGCGATTGAAACGCTGCAGTTCAACTGCACCACCTGCCCCTCCGAGTGCCTCCTGACCGTGGAGGTCGAGCGCAGCGCAGACGGCGCCGTGGTAGAGGTACGCTCCGTAACCGGCAACAGCTGCCCGCGCGGTGATAAGTTTGCACATCAGGAGCTCACCTGTCCCATGCGCGTGCTCACCACCACCGTTGCCGTATCCGGCGGCGACGAGGCGCTGCTGCCCGTGCGCACGGCCGAAGCCATCCCGCTGGCACTCCATGCCCAGGCGATGGACCTCATCCGCGGCGTGGTCGTCGAGGCCCCCATCCGCATGGGCGACGTCGTTCTGGAAGACCCCCTCAACACGGGCATCGACCTCATCGCCAGCATGGACATCGACCCAGCCTAAGCAGCTAATTTGGGACGGGGCTCTTTTAGCTACCCCGCCATCCACCCCGCCCCTCCTCAATTGCGGTGAAATAGTTCCTGATTTCCGCCAAAACCCCGGCATCCAGGAACTATTCCACCGCAACTTGCCTTGGGATCGATATTTAGATTGTGCCTACTTTAGTGCCATTTCAAAACTATGCCGGATTACGGGGCTGATTCGGAGACCCCCATCCATACCGGCATTTTTCGATTTTTGATAAGCCGTCTACCTGCGGTTTTAATTTCGCGATTTTTCCCATGGTCAAGTAATACAGGTCCAGCCCCGTAATCCGCCATAGTTTTGAAAGCAGCTAATTTGGGACGACCCTCTTATGACTACTTTTACCTATCATTCCGCATGTTTGATGCAGCTAAAATAGCCCCGTCCCAAATTGACTACGCCGGCATTGGGGATACCATGGTGGCAACCTAGCGAAAGGACGATGTATGGCACATGTCGATGACCAGCGTGTGGCGCGCGTGCTCGATGCGCTCGAGGCTCAGCACCCCGGCGCGCAGCTGCTCGTAAACGACCCGTGGTCGATCTATTACCTGACCGGCTTTTATGCCGATATGTTCGAGCGTTTTTGCGGCGTGCTGCTCGCACGCGATGCCGAGCCGGTAATCTTGATTAACGCCCTGCATCAGCTGCCCGAGTACGACAATGCCCGCGTGGCCTACCACAACGACACCGACGTCGTGACCGACGCCATCGCGAGTGAGATCGACCCAGCCAAGCCGCTTGGCGTCGACACTGTCATGCGTTCCGGCTTTTTGATGCCGCTCATAGAGCACCACGCCGCAAGCGAGTTTTTCCTGGGTGACTTTGCCGTCACCGCCGCGCGCACCTACAAGGATGCCGCCGAGCAGGAGCTTATGCGCGTGTCCTCGGCCGCCAACGACGCCGTGATGGCCGATGCCATCAAACTCGTCCACGAGGGCGTGACGGAGCGCGAAATCGCCGACCAGATGCTCGGCCTGTACCGCAAGCACGGCTGCGAGGGCTTTAGCTTTCCGCCCATCGTGAGCTTTGGCGCCAACGCCGGCGACCCGCATCACGAACCCGACGATACCGTGCTCAAGCATGGCGACGTGGTGCTGTTCGACATTGGCGGACGCCGTCACAACTACTGCTCGGACATGACACGCACGTTCTTTTGGGGCCAGCCGGACGAGGAGACCGCGCACGTCTACGACATCGTGCGCCGCGCCAACGAGGCCGCCGAGGCGCTCATCACGCCGGGCGTTCGTATGTGCGACTTGGACCGCGCCGCACGCGACGTGATTGAGGATGCGGGCTATGGGCAGTACTTTACGCACCGTCTGGGTCACTCAATCGGTCTGCAAGACCACGAGCCGGGCGATGTCTCGCTCGCCAACGAGCAGGTCGTAGAGCCGGGCATGACGTTCTCTATCGAACCGGGTATATACCTCCCCGGTCACACCGGCGTCCGCATCGAGGACCTAGCCCTGGTGACCGAGAACGGCGTCGAGATTCTCAACGCCTACCCCCACGATCCGGTCCGCTTAGACTAGGCAATGCGGCAAAGGGGCTGTCCCTTTGCCGCATCACATGAATGCCGCCACAAAAACGGCCTATCTACTACGTTTAGCCCGCGTGGGTCGACCATACCCGTGTTTTCGCAAAACTGGCAAGCCCTTTACCTGCGGTTTTGATTTCGCAATTCTCGGTATGGTCGAGGGTTACCGGTCAAACGTAGTAAATAGGCCCATTTCGTGGCGAGCAAGTCAACTCGAGGCGCAGGGCAGCCAAAAAAGCCCCGTCCCAAATTGACTGCTTTTGAGTTGCGGTGATATACGGACCGTTTGAGGCTTCTGGCTTGTAAAACAGTCCGTATTTCACCGCAACTGATGAGGGGATGGGTTAACGGAGCAGCCCCGCTACTTCGCCGGCTAGGGTGATGGTACCGGCTGCTACGAAAGGCTCGCCCGCGGCATCGAAAGCCGCGAGGGCCTCGGATACACTGGGGTACACGCCCGCGAGCTTGTCGGCGTCCACCAGGGAGGCGAGCTCCTCTGCCGGCAGGGCGCGATCGGAATCGGTCTGGGTCACGACCACGCGGGGGAATGCCGGAACCAGAACGTCAACGATACCCGCCACGTCCTTATCGGCCAGCGCGGCACACAGCAGCGTGGGGCGGTTCTCCACGCACGGATCGATCTCGTCCAGCGCGCTCACAAAGTTCTCGCAGCTCTGGGGATTATGACAGGCGTCAATCAACTTAAGCGGATCGGTTCCCAGCACATCAAAGCGACCCGGTGTGGGGCAACCCATAAGCGACTCATCCAGCGCATCGTGGTCGAGCTCACGACCCAGATACCCCTCGCAAAGCATAATCGCGCACGCGGCATTCTGCGGCTGATAGGCCGGCTTGACCATGCTCGACGTATAAATCGCACGCGGCGTGGTGCAGCTAAACTCAACCGTGTCGCCCACATGCGCCGGCACTTTAGTCGTGGCGTGACTCACCACGAGCGGCACCACACCGCATTCACGGCAACGGGCATCCATCACGCGCTGAACGCTCGCCTCATGCGTACCCTCGCCCAAAACAACCAGGCGCCCAGGCTTAATAACCGCAGCCTTCTCCCCCGCGATGGCCTCGAGCGTATCGCCCAGGACCTTCGTATGGTCGAGTCCAATGCCCGTAATGGCGACGGCCACGGGATCGGTCGCACTCGTAGCATCCCAGCGTCCGCCCATGCCAACCTCAAGCACGGCAACATCCACCGCAGCCTCGGCAAACACTACAAGCGCGGCGGCCGTCAACAGATCAAACGGCGTGATGGTATAGGCGCGCTCCCCCGCCGCCACACGACGGGCATTCACGCGATGCCCCGCCTCGACGGCGGCAGAAACGCCACGAGCAAAGGCCTCATCGCTCACGACGCGCCCATCGACCTCCATGCGCTCGGGATAGCGCACCAGCTGCGGCGACGTATACAGCGCGGTCTTGAGCCCCTCGCCGCGAAGAATAGCAGCCGAAAAACGCGTAGTCGAAGTCTTGCCATTAGTACCGGCAACCTGAATGCAATCAAAGTACTCGTCCGGACGCCCCAGCTCATCGAGCATATCGACAACCGTCTCGAGCAGAGGACCAGCATCCCCAGAAATCCGCCCCGTATCAGCAGCCAGCCCAACAGCCTCATCAAACGAAAGCAACTCAAACGAGAAAGGAACGACATACGACCCAGAACGCTTAGCCATAACCCAAAGTCCCCCATAACAGAAAAAGAGGCCCACCAAAAAGAATGAGCCCCTCGCGTTGACAATATCAGCCTCTATCCGCTTGCAGCGAGATCAAGGCCACAACCAAGTGGCCCTAACACGCCAGATGCAAACAACCACGTAACCGCACTAGGAGCGGCCCGACGCTTTGCTCGCCGCAAGTTCCGCACGCAAAGGACAGCACTTAATGTGCTGTCCGTCTTGCGCAGGACTGTCCGCAGTAGCGAGCAATGCCCCAAACCGCGTCCCCCAGTACCGCTTACGAGAAGTCAGCAACCTGCGAGGTCAGCGCCGCCAGGATCTCCTTGAGCTCAGCTGCACGGTCCCTCTTCTTTTGGACCACCGCGGGCGCGGCCTTGGCCACAAAGCCCTCGTTGGACAGCGTCTTCTCGCAGCCGGCAAGCTCCTTCTGGGCCGCGGCGATCTCCTTCTCCAGGCGTGCCTTCTCGGCCGAAAGATCGACCTTGCCCTCGAGCACCACAAAGACCTCGACGCCGCTATCGACCACGGCAATGCTCGCAGCCGGCTTCTCGACGTCGGTACCCATGACCAGCGAGGCAGTGTTTGCCAGCGGCTCAATCGTGGAGCGCAAGCTCTCGAGCTTCTCGATGTCCTCGGCACCGGCGCGCACGACCACGTCGAGCTCGGCCTTGGGGCTCAAGCGATAACGCGAACGCGTGGCGCGGGCGGCAGACACGACGGTACGGCACAGCTCAAACGCGCGCTCGGCGTCCTCGTCAACATACTTGGCGTAGTCGGCGGGCTCGGGCCACTTGGCGATCATGAGCGCCTCGGCGCGGTCCACGTTGCCCTCGGCGTCCAGATCGAGCACGCTCGCCGGCATGTTGTCCCAGATCTCCTCGGTCACGAACGGCATGAGCGGGTGCATCAGGCGAATGGACGTGTCAAGCACAAAGATCAGGTTGCGCTGCGCCTGCAGACGGCCCTCGCCCTTCAGGCGAGCCTTGGTGACCTCGACGTACCAGTCACAGACCTCGTTCCAGAAGAACTGCTGCACGCCGCGCGCCATGTCGCCAAAGGTGTACTTCTCAATACCCTCGGTGACCATCTTCACGGCCTTGGCCAGGCGGCTGAACATCCAGGCGTCGGCCGGCGTCTCAACGACGGGCTCGCCGGGCGTGTAGCCCTCCATGTTCATAAGCAGGAAGCGGCTGGCGTTCCAGATCTTGGTCACAAAGCTCTTGGCCTGCTCGGTGCGCGGGCTGTCGATGAGCTTCTTGGTCTTCTTATCGATGTTCGCGTCGAACTTGACGTCCTGGTTGTTAGTGCACAGCGTGAGCAGGTTGTAACGCATGGCGTCAGCACCGTACATACCGATGAGGTCCATGGGGTCAACGCCGTTGCCCTTGGACTTGGACATGCGGCTGCCGTCCTTGGCAAGGATCGTCGGGTAGATGACGACGTCCTTAAACGGCACCTCATCCAGGAAGTACAGCGAGCTCATGACCATGCGGGCGACCCACAGCGCGATGATGTCGCGCGCGGTGACCAGCGCCGTCGTGGGGTGATGCCCCTCGAGCAGCTCCGGCTTTTGCGGCCAGCCCTGCGTGGCGAAGGTCCACAGCTGCGAGCTGAACCAGGTGTCCAGCACGTTCTCGTCCTGATGCACGTGATGACCGCCGCACTTGGGGCACACGTCGGTGTCCTCGGTGAGGGCGTCCTCCCAGCCGCAGTCCTCGCAGTAGAACACGGGGATGCGGTGGCCCCACCACAGCTGGCGGCTGATGCACCAGTCCTTGAGGTTCTCCATCCAGGTGGTGTAGGTCTGCGTCCAGCGCGCGGGGTGGAAGGTGACCTTGCCGGAGTTGACGGCGTCGAGCGCCGGCCCCTTGAGCTTATCGACGGCCACGAACCACTGCTCGGACAGCCACGGCTCCAGTGCGGAGTCGCAACGGTAGCAGTGCATGACGGAGTGGTCGAGCTCTTCGACGTGGTCGAGCAGGCCGTGCTCGTCGAACCACTTGATGACGGCCTCGCGGCACTCGTCGCGGTTCATGCCGGTGAACTCGCCGTAGCCCTCGACGACCACCGCGTGCTCGTCGAAGATGTTGATCTGCGGCAGGTCGTGGGCCTGACCCATGGCGTAGTCGTTGGGGTCGTGGGCCGGGGTGACCTTGACGAAGCCGGAGCCAAAGTTGGCGTCGACATGCCAATCCTCAAAGATGGGAATCTCGCGGTTGACGATCGGCAGCATGACGGTCTTGCCCACAAAGGCGGCCTTCTCGGGGTCCTTCGGGGAGACGGCAACGCCCGTGTCGCCGAGCATGGTCTCGGGACGGGTGGTAGCGACGACGATGTAGTCCTGGCCGTTGACCGGCTCGGTCAGCGGGTAGCGCAGGTGCCACAGATGGCCCTTCTCGTCCTTGTACTCAGCCTCGTCGTCCGAGATAGCGGTAGTGCAGTTGGGGCACCAGTTGACGATGCGCTTGCCGCGGTAGATCAGGCCGTCGTGGTACCAGTCGCAGAAGACCTTACGCACGGCCTGGGCATAGTCCTCGTCCATGGTGAAGCGCTCGTTGTCGAAGTCGACGGAGCAGCCCATGCGCTTAATCTGCTCGACGATGATGCCGCCGTACTCGTGAGTCCAGTCCCAGCAGGCGTCGACGAACTTGTCGCGGCCGATCTCCAAGCGGCTGATGCCCTCGCTCTTGAGCTTCTTATCGACCTTGGTCTGCGTAGCGATACCGGCGTGGTCGGTGCCCAGCACCCAGCGCGTGGACTTGCCGCGCATGCGGGCCATACGGATGATGGCGTCCTGGATGGAGTCGTCGGTGGCGTGACCCATGTGGAGCTTGCCGGTCACGTTGGGAGGCGGAATGGTGACGGTGCAGTCGCCCACGCCCTCGCGGCGCTTGTAGTAGCCGCCGTCGAGCCACTTCTGCAGGATCGCCGGCTCGTTGGTCGACGGATCGTAGTTCTTGGGCATCTCTTCCATATATCTCTCCCTGTCCCGCCGGCGTGTCCACCTGCTTGGTTTTCGCTCGGTCAGGTCCTGGCTCGCACGAAGAGCACATTAAGTGCTCTTCGGCTCGTGCGGAATCTACGAAAACCAAGCAGGCGGACGCGCCTTAGGTATCGATTACTTCAGTCTGATATGACTTCGCTGAGGCTTAACCAAACACACAGAATAACACAGGTAGTTGGGTGTTTTGCGTATATATAAAATAGCCTCCGACCGCGGATGGTCGGAGGCTATTTGCAAGCACGTTTTTGGCAGGTTTACCCGTAGATGCGTTGGGGCTGTTCTTCGCCCTTAACCGCCGCTTCGGTCACGATGACCTTGGCGACACCCTCCTCGCTGGGGAGGTCGAACATCGTCTGCTGAAGCACGTCCTCGCAGATGGAACGCAGGCCGCGGGCGCCGGTCTTGCGGGCGAGCGCCATACGGGCGATCTCGTGAAGGGCCGCGGCCTCAAACTCAAGCTCAACGTCCTCGAGCTGGAACATCTTGCGGTACTGACGCACCACGGCGTTCTTGGGCTCGGTCAGAATCGACACCAGGTCGTCCTCGTCGAGCGCCTGCGTCTGGGTGACAACGGGCGTACGGCCCACGAACTCGGGGATCATGCCAAAGGCGTTGAGGTCCTGCGGGAGCACCTGACGCAGCAGGTCGTTCTCGTCGACCGAGGTGGGGCCGGCGATCTCGGAGTTAAAGCCCACGCCCTTGTTGCCCACGCGGTCGGCGATGATCTTGTCCAGACCCACAAAGGCACCGCCGCAGATAAACAGGATGTTAGTCGTGTCGATCTGCAGCAGCTCCTGCTGGGGATGCTTGCGGCCACCGGTAGGCGGAACGCTGGCCACCGTGCCCTCAAGAATCTTAAGCAGCGCCTGCTGCACACCCTCGCCCGAGACATCGCGGGTAATGGAGAGGTTCTCGGCCTTGCGGGCAATCTTGTCAATCTCGTCCACGTAGATAATGCCCACCTGAGCGCGCTCAATGTCGCCATCGGCAGCATTGATGAGCTTGAGCAGGATGTTCTCCACGTCCTCGCCAACGTAACCAGCCTCGGTGAGCGCGGTGGCATCGGCGATGGCAAACGGCACCTCGAGGATGCGCGCGAGCGTCTGGGCCAACAGGGTCTTGCCGGTACCGGTGGGACCGAGCAGCAGGATGTTGGACTTGGCGAGCTCCACCTCGTCCATGTCATCGTCAAGCTGCGAGTCCAAACCGTCGTCAAAGGCCGAAAGCGCAGCACCGCCCTCGATCACGCGACGATAGTGGTTGTACACGGCAACCGACATGGCGCGCTTGGCGTCCTCTTGGCCCATGACATAAGCCGAAAGCTCGTCATAGATCTCGTGCGGCGTCGGCACGTGCGTGATGACCTGGCGGTCGTCCTCGAGCTCAAAGCCCTCGGTCTCGGGGTCCACAGCGGGCTGCCCGGCAGCCTGGCCGTGGTCATTGAGGAAGCCCGGCAGCTTGCCATTGCGGGCAGCGTCCATAAAGTCCGAAGCCAGCGACTCCTCCAGAATCTCGGAGCAGGCGGCGACGCACTCGTCACAGATAAAGATGTTGGTCGGGCCCTTTACGAGGCGTCGGACCTGGCCCTGCTCTTTTCCGCAGAAGGAGCAGCGGATGGGGTTGCCGTTCTCGTCAAAGTTGTCCTGCATGTTTCCTGCCATCCTAGGCGTCCTTCGCGGCGAGATCGCGAGAGGTGACGATACGGTCAATCAGGCCGTAGTCGAGGGCCTCGGCAGCGGTCAGGTAGTTGTCGCGCTCGGTATCGGCCTGGACCTTCTCGATGGGCTGGCCCGAGGCATCGGACAGGATCTGGTTGAGCTCGCGACGGGTCTTCTTGATCTCCTCGGCAACGATCTCGATCTCGGTCTGCTGGCCCTGGGCACCGCCGCTGGGCTGGTGAATCATGACCTTGGAGTGCGGCAGGCAGAAGCGCTTGCCCTTGGCGCCAGCCGAAAGCAGCACGGCGGCCATGGACGCAGCCATACCGACGCAGATGGTGGAGACCTGCGGCTTGATAAAGTTCATGGTGTCAAGAATCGCCAGGCCGGAGTAAACCTCGCCGCCGGGCGAATTGATGTAGAGCGAGATATCCTTCTCGGCATCCTGGCTCTCAAGATGCAGTAGCTGGGCAACGACCAGGTTGGCGCTGACGGAGTTGATCTCCTCGCCCAAGAAGATGATGCGATCGTTGAGCAGGCGCGAATAGATATCGTAGCTGCGCTCGCCGCGCGGCGTCTGCTCGATAACGTATGGCACGAGGGCGGAATCGAACTTAGCGATCATACGCATCTCCATTTCTCTCTTGCGGACCAAATTGGTTCTAGATAAACGTACGGTGCCCGCATGCTATGCATTGGCTGGCACCGTACGAAGCAACCGGATAACCGGCTTATAACTTTACCCCATCACGGGCGCATGCATGCGCTCGTGGACAAGGTGGCGAGAATTACTCGGCGTCCTTGGCGGTCTCGTCGACCTCGGTCACCTTGGCGTTCTCGACCAGGTGATCGACGGCCTTGGAGCGACGGATGGACTCACGGACGGCAGGCATGCGGCCATCGGCGATGAACTCGGCCTTGGAAGCCTCGACGTCCTTGACGCCGGCCTTCTCGAACTCGGCGTTGATGTCGTCCTCGGTGACCTCAATCTTGAGCTCACGGGCGAGGGCGTCCAGAGCCAGGGACTCACGGGCAACGTCGTTGGCCTGCTTATGCAGGTCGCCGATGAACTGCTCCATGGTCAGGCCGGAAGCGGGCAGCCAGGTGTCCAGCGTCATGCCGCGGGCAGCGAGGTTGGACAGGAAGTTCTGGCCAAGCTCCTCAAAGACGGACTGCTCGTAGTCGGCGTCCATCTCGTCGAGCTGCAGACGCTCGGCGAGAGCGGAGACGCAACGGTTCTCCTTCTCGGCCGGCAGGCGGGAAGCCTTGTCCTGCTCGATCTCGATCTTGATGGCGTCGCGCATGGCGTCGATGCTGTCGAAGCCGAAGTCGGACTTGACAAGCTCGTCGGTGAGCTCGGGGGTGTTGCGGACCTTGATGCCCTTGACGGTGACCTCGACGGTGTGGGTCTCGGCCTCCTCGCCCTCCTCGACCTCGTCGGTCCAGGTGACGGTCTTGACGTCGTCAACGTTAGCGCCGATCAGGGCCTCGTTGAACTCCTTGGGGTTGCTGTCGCTACCGGCGATGAGCATGCGACCCTCGGCGGCAAAGTTGTCGGCGTTCTCGACGGCCTTGAGGTCGACGGTCACATAGTCGTCAGCCTCGACGGCGCGACCCTCGACGTCCTCGAAGGTGGCACGGTAGTTGAGGAGCATCTCGACCTGGTTGTTGATCTCGGACTCGGTGACCTCCGCAGGGGGCATCTCGATCTCGACAGCGTCGAAGGAGGAGAGCTCAGCAGCAGGACGCAGAGAGAACTCGACGGTGTAGGTGTAGTCCTCGTGATCCTTGGCGAGGTCGAGCTCCTTGTAGTCACCGTTCTTGGTGGGGACGATGTCCAGCTCGTTGAGGACGGCGGGCTCGTTGGCGGCGATCAGGTCGTTGGTGGCCTGAGCGAGGGTAGCCTCGGCGCCAAGAGCGGAGTCGATGACCGGACGGGGAGCCTTACCGGCACGGAAGCCCGGGAAGCGGTACTTCTTGGCGGTGTCCTTGTAGGCCTTCTTGATCGCGGCGTCGACGTCGGCGGCCGGGATGGTGACCGTAGCGGTGAGCTTGGCGTCCTTGACGTCAGAAGCGGTGATGTTCAACACGTTCCTCCTCATACTGCCCAGCTTATCTGAGGTGCTGGTACCTTTATGCAACAAAGTGTCGCGACGGCCAGAGCCGACGCAGATGCGTTGGTGCGGGCGAAAGGACTCGAACCTTCACGGGAATCCCACCAGAACCTAAATCTGGCGCGTCTACCAATTCCGCCACGCCCGCATGAGCGCACAGACTAGGAATGATAGCAGATACGAACGACAAGCGCACGCACACCTTTTACAGGCTCACGACCTCACCACGAGTGCAAAAGGCGGGGCGAGTTGTCCCGTCCCGCCAACTACGACTTGTTAGATGACCCGCTACTCCCCCAGCAGAGCCTTCTCCGGTGTGATGGGCAGCGAGCGCACCTGGTGGCCGGTGGCGTGTGCGACGGCCGAGGCCACGGCGGCGAGCGGCGTGTTGATGACGACCTCGCCGATCGACTTGGCGCCAAACGGACCCGTCGGCTCGTAGCTCGGCTCAAAGGCCACGCGAATGCTGCCGATATCCAGGCGCGTGGGCAGCTTGTAGCTCATAAAGTTGCCGGTGCGCAGGCGGCCACGGTCGTCGTGCTCGACGATCTCGTAGAGCGCATGACCGATACCCTGGGCAATGCCGCCCTCGGCCTGGACGCGCGCGAGCGCCTCGTTGATCACGGTGCCGCAGTCGACGGCCGCCGCGTAGTCCACCACGGTCACCTTGCCGGTGGCCTTGTCGACCTCGACCTCGGCAATGCCGGCCATAAACGGCGGGGGCGAAACGGGCAGGCAGGCAGAGGCGTGCGAGGTCAGCGCGTCGCCGCCCGCGATGTTCTTGACGCATAGGTTGGCAAATTCGCGCAGCGTGAGGTAGCGGTTCTGCTCACGAGCGGCACGCTCGTCGGACAGGCGCACGTACTGGCCGTCGAAGACCACGTCGGCGGCGTCAACGTCCCACATCTGAGCGGCCTTGGCGCAAATCTTCTCGCGCAGCTCGGTCGCGGCGTTCTTGGCGGCAAGGCCCGTCACGTAGGTACCAGAGCTCGCGTACGAGCCGGCGTCGAACGGCGACACGTCGGTGTCCACGCCGCGCACCACGATCAGCGAGCTCTCCACGCCCAGCTCCTCGGCGGCAATCTGCGCCAGGATCGTGTCGACGCCCATGCCGTTATCGGTGGCGCCGGTGCCGATGGTAATGAAGCCGTCCTCTTCCAGGCGCATGTCGATGCCGGCGATGTCCACGTTGGAAATGCCCGAGCCCTGCATGGTGAGCGCGCAGCCCAGGGCGCGCACGCGGTCGCCCAGATCGACGGCCAGCGGCTTATCGCGCCAACCGATCATATCCATCGCGCGCAGCAGGCAGCGGTCGAGCGCGCAGGCGTTGAGCCTCTCGTTGTAGTACTGCGGCATGATCTCGCCCTCGCGCACGATGTTCTTAAGGCGCAGGTCGGCGGGGTCCATGTGCAGCATGTCGGCGAGCTCGTTGACGGCGCTCTCCACGGCAAACTGGCCCTGGGTGGCACCGTAGCCACGATACGCACCGCCACGGTTGGTATTGGTGTAGACGGCGTCCCAGCTAAAGCGGCTCGCCTTCACGTGGTTGTAGATGGGCAGGCTCTTGTGGCCCGAAAGGCCGATCGTCGTGGTGGCGTGCTCGCCATAGGCGCCGGCGTTGGACAGCGTGTGCAGGTCGATGGCCGTGATGGTGCCGTCGTTCATGGCGCCCAGCTTAACGGTCATCTGCATCTGGTGGCGCGAGTTGCCCGCAGTGATGGTCTCCTCACGGGTGTAGCAGCAGTAGCTCGGACGGCCGGTCTGCTGCGTCACAAACGCAACGAAGATCTCGCAGCAGCCCGTCTGCTTGGAGCCAAAGCCACCGCCGATGCGCGGCTTAATGACCTGCACCTGCGACTGCGGAATGTCGAGCGACTGCGCGACCATGCGGCGCACGTGGAAGGGCACCTGCGTAGAGGTGGTCACCGAGATGCGTCCGAATGCGTCAGTCGTCGCGAAGGCACGGAAGGTCTCCATGGGCGCGGTCTGCGTGGCCTGGCTGGTGTAGGTGCGCTCAAAGACGATGTCGCTCTGGGCGAAGGCCTCGTCAAGGTCGCCAAAATCGCTGGTACCGCTGCACACCAGGTTGCGCGGGACATCGCCGCCCTGCGGGAACATAAAGGTCACGTCGCCCTCGGGGTGGACCACGATGTCGTTATCGAGCGCCTGGGTAAAGTCGAGCAGGGGCTCGAGCACCTCGTAGTCGACCTTGATGAGCTTGAGCGCCTTGTCTGCGGCCTCCTCGGTCTCGGCGGCGACGATCGCCACCTCTTCGTTTTGGTAACGGACGAGGTTCTCGAGGATCAAGCGGTCGTAGGGACTCGGCTGCGGATAGCTCTGACCGGCGATGGTAAAGCGGCGCTTGGGCACGTCCTCATAGGTGTAGACTCCCACGACGCCCGGCACCTTCAGGGCGCGAGACGTGTCGATGGAGCAGATCTTGGCGCGGGCATACGGGCTGCGCTTGAGCTTAACGATGAGCGCGCCGGCGGGCACCATATCGCCCGTGTAGACGGGACGGCCCTCGAGCAGGGCCTTCGAGTCCTTCTTAGGCTGCTTATGGGTGATCTGCTTGTACGAGACACCGTCGCAGCTAGTGTCGTTGACCGGCAGCTCGGGCATCTCAAAGCCCACCTGCACGCCGGACTCGTTAAGGAAGCGGACGATGGCGCGCAGCTGGCTCTCGTAGCCGCTGCAGCGGCAGAGGTTGCCGGCCAGCTGGCGCGAGAGCTCCTCGCGCGTGGCGACGAGGCTCGGGTCCTCCTTGGCGGCGCGGGCGAGCGCCAGCACGTTCATGATGAGGCCGGGGGCGCAAAAACCGCACTGCTCAGCGCCTTCGGCAGCCATCGCACGGGCGAGCGCCTCAGACTCGGCCTTGAGGCCCTCGAGCGTGGTGACCGAGCGGCCCTCAACACGGGCGGCGGGAACCGAGCAGCTCAGCACCGGGTCGCCATCGAGCCACACCGTGCACAGGCCGCAGTTGGTGGTCTCGCAGGCACAGCGCACCGACGCGCAGCCCTGCTCGCGCAGCAGCGCAAAGAGCATGGTGTCGGGGGCAATCTGAACCTTGACTTTGCGGCCGTTGAGCGTAAAGGAAAGATCGATGAGTTTGGCAGCCATTAGCGCACCTCGCTAGAATCGACGCCGGGCACGCGGCGGCAGGAATACTCGTCCGTGGCGTGCTTGGGAATCTGCACGCCCTCGAGCTCGCGGGCAAGCGCGGCCGAAAGCTCGATGCCGGCGGCGCGGCGCACGGCCTGAATCGCCAGCGGGGCCGAGATGCGGCGGCGGTACTCGGCCGAGCCCCACATGTTGGTGCCATAGCTCAGCGCGCGCACGGACGCGGCCAGGGCGCGCAGCTCGTCCTCGGAAGGCTGTTCGCTCTCGAGGCCGCATGCCTCGCCCTGCAGCAGGGTCGCACGCAGCGGGCGGGCACCCACGGTGACATGCCAGCTGTTATCCCACCAGGCGGCGGTAACGTTTAGAGAGGGGAAGTCGGTCGCGGCCTTGCGCACGGCCTCGTAGCTCGCGCGGTAATCGTGCTTAACGACCACGACGCGCTCGATCACGTCGCGCACATAGCCCATGTTCACAAACTCGGCGAGCGGCACGCGGCCGGCGCCCGTCAGCTCAACATAGGAATCGAGCGCGAGGAAGGCGGAAAGCACGTCCGAAAAACCAAAGCGGCCGTAGATGCTGCCACCCACCGTGGCGGTATTGCGAAGCTGCACGCCCACGATGTCGTGAACGGCAAACTCAAATACGTTGTTGACGAGCGCGTTGAGCTCGGCATGGCACTCGAGCTGGCGCAGGGTGCACATGGCACCGATGCGAAACTCGGTCTCGGTCTCCTCGATCTGATCGAGTCCGCAGGCCGAAAGGTCAATCGCCGTCGCCACGCGACGCGATCCCAGGCGCATCCAGATGCCGCCGCCCACAATCTTGTTGTTGCGGTTCTTCTGCAAGAGCTCATAGGCTTCGGCCGCGTTTCCAACACGGACGTAGGTACCGAACTTGAGCACGTTCTCCCCCATCTCTTCACTTGTCCAGTACCTCTTAGTGTACCAAACGAGGACGCACGACCCTCGCCGCCACAGAAAAAGGCCCCCAGCCGAAATAGCTGGGAGCCTCATCAATGCTATGTCGAGCTGAATCTAGCAGACACCCTGGGCGAGCATGGCGTCGGCGACCTTCAGGAAGCCGGCGATGTTGGCGCCCATGACAAAGTTGCCCTCCTCGCCGTACTCCTTGGCGGTGTCGTCCACGTTGTGGAACATGCCGCGCATGAGCTGTTCGAGCTTGCCGTCGACCTCCTCGAAGGTCCAGGACAGGTGCTCGGCGTTCTGGCTCATCTCCAGGCCGGACACGAGCACGCCGCCGGCGTTGGCAGCCTTACCGGGCATAAAGACGACGCCGTTCTCCTGGAAGTAGGTCGTGGCCTCGATGGTCGTGGGCATGTTCGCGCCCTCGCCGACCACCTTGCAGCCGTTGGCGACGAGCGCCTGGGCGTCCTCAAGCAGCAGCGTGTTCTCGCGAGCGCAGGGCAGCGCGATGTCGCAGGGAAGCTGCCACACGCCGCGGCCGTCGCCCTCGTGCCACACGGCATTGGGCTTCTCGTCGACGTACATAGCGAGCGTAACGCCCTTGTCGTGGCCGGAGCGCTTCTTGTTGTAGACGTGCTCGAGCACGGTGTAGTCGATGCCGTCGGGATCCTCGACCCAGCCGTGGGTGTCGGAGCAGGCCAGCACCTTGCCGCCGAGCTGGGAGACCTTCTGGACGGCATAGATAGCAACGTTGCCGGAACCGTGAACGACGACGTTCTTGCCCCCGAAGGACTCGCCGCGGCTCTTGAGGTACTCGTCCACAAAGTAGACCAGGCCGTAGCCGGTGGCCTCGGTACGGGCGAGCGAGCCGCCAAAGGAGAGGCCCTTGCCGGTGAGGACGCCGGTCCACTCGTTGGTCAGGCGCTTGTACTGACCGAACATGTAGGCAACCTCGCGGCCGCCAACGCCCAGGTCGCCGGCGGGAACGTCGGTGTTGGGGCCGATGTGGCGGTAGAGCTCGGTCATGAAGGACTGGCAGAAGTGCATGATCTCGTTGTTGGACTTGCCCTTGGGGTCAAAGTCGGAGCCGCCCTTGCCGCCGCCCATGGGAAGGGTGGTCAGGCTGTTCTTAAGAATCTGCTCCAGACCCAGGAACTTGAGCATACCCAGGGTGACCGTCGGGTTAAAGCGCAGGCCGCCCTTGTAGGGCCCAATGGCAGAGTTGAACTCGACGCGGTAACCGCGGTTGACCTGGACCTTGCCCTGGTCGTCGACCCAGGGAACACGGAACATAACGATGCGCTCGGGCTCGACGAGGCGCTCCAGTAGGGCGGCCTCCTCGTACTCGGGATGGGCGTCGAGCGCCGGCTGGATGGTGCCGAGGATCTCGGTCGCGGCCTGGATGAACTCAGGCTGCTCGGGATAGCGGGCCTTGAGCTCGTCGAGAACTTTCTGCGTGTAGCTCATGCTTCCTCCAATTGATGGAAAAGAAAGGTGTCGTTCGCGGCGCCCCATGCGCCGTGAGCTTTATCGAGTATGGATAATATCGCACTGTTGCTACAAAGTTACGAATAAGGCAACGAGCGGATGTTTCATTTTGATTACGATGCAGGTAGATAGCTTTTTGACCGCCTGACGAGCAAATCGCGTGTTTCGAAGCTGTTTCCCGCACGTTTCGAAACCACCACAAAGGGGACAGGCACCTTTGTGGTGGTTTTGGCGAGATGCGTTGGCGGGAACGGATGTGAATCGAACACATCCAAGACGTTTTGCACGCCTCACAACGGTTTTGAAGACCGCGGGGCCCACCGGAGCCCATCCGCTCCCAAACGTGGCGGTATTTTACCAAACCCAACAGACCACAACCGAAAAGAGCGATGCGGAAACCGCTAACGCAGCGATCTCAGACCGCCGGACTCCTTGTCGAGTACTGTAAAGCGCACGGCATCCAGGTGCTCCAAGATGCTAATGGTTCGTTTGCGCGACACGCCCAGGGCTTCGCGCAGCACACTCGTGGTGGCGGCGCCGCCAGCAGCCTCGATAGCCGTCGCAACAACCTCACGCGCATGGGCCTCGGCAGCGGCGGACAAGGCAACGTCGCGCTCGACCTTAACGATCGAGTGGTTGAGCGAAAGCTCGCGCAGTACACGCGTCATGGTGTCGCGATCGAGCTGCAACTGTTCGCTCACCTCGGGAAGCGTCGGCGCATTAAGACCGGCCTCATCCAGCAGGGCCACGATACGCTGGCCAGCCTCGCGCACCACGCGTATCGCCGCGGCGGCGGAATGCGGGTCGAACACCTCGGCACCGTCGACGGCGCACACGCCACGTGCACAGCCCTCGGCAATAAGTGCCATCGCGACATCGTTACCGGCGCCCGGCCAAGCCGCGTGCGCGACCGCACCGGACGTAAAGCCGATCTCTTTGGGAGCCGCCGCGTGCATGGAGGACAAGGCCGCAGCCAGCACATCCATTGCAGCATCGAGAGCCGAGGCATCTGCGTAGAGCACCGCACCGCCCGCAGCAAGCTCGCACACGGCAGCCTGGTCCACAAGCCCACGCAAAACGATCTCGACCTCGCCGGTAACAAGATCGAGCGCTGCGGCAACACCGGCAGCAGCAACAGGCAGCGTTTGCAGCGCCAGCCACGCGTGTACGCCGTCCGCGACATCTCCGGACTCAAGCGCCGCATACAACGCGCGCTCCCCCGCCGACAGGACCCGCGCGCGGCGACAGCGCGATAGCAGGACGCGTCCGCCGCCAAGCAGCGAAATCGGCGAATACGACAGAATGACGGCATGATCGCCGGCGCGCAACGGCAGCGGCCGTTCCAGGCGCACCTGCACCACACGCGTCTCGCCGACCGCAATAGGCGGCTCGTCGTCTAAAAGCATAATGCGGCCGAGCACCTCAGCCGTGCCCGCCATAACGTGCACGCGTGTACCCGAAGCAAGAACGCCGGCTCGCACGCCATCGCGCCCCACATATGTCAGTTGCATCAAAAAGCGCAGCGTCTGGCCCACGCGACCCTCGACGCCGAGCATCTCGCCGCGCTTGAGGCCCGCCACGCCATCGCCCACCAGGTTCAGGGCGACGCGCTGGCCGGGAACCGCGCACTGGGTATCCCCGTGAACCTGCACCCCGCGCACGCGACAGCGCGTTTGCGACGGCAGCGCAACGAGCTCATCGCCAACCGAAACGGGACCGTCGTGCAGCGTACCCGTCACGACGGTTCCGGTGCCGCGGATGCTAAAGCAACGGTCGATGGGAAGACGGGGCGCGGCGCCCGAGCCAGCGGTCGCCTCCAGATGCTCCGACCAGCACGAACAAACCGTGTTATCGAGCGTCGTAAGCAGCTCGTCCAGGCCCTCGCCCGTCTTGGAGGACACCGGCACTATAGAGGCACCCGCAAACACGGTCCCGTCCAGAAACGCCTCGACATCGAGCTCCGCCAGCGCGGCAATCTCGTGGTCGGCCAAATCGCGCATCGTGAGTGCGACGACCATGCGCGTCACACCCAACAGCTCCAGAACCCGAACGTGCTCGCGGGTCTGCGGCATCACGCCCTCAACGGCCGAAACCGCCAGCAACGCAACGTCCACGCCGGTGGCGCCCTGCACCATGGCGCGCAGATAGTGCGCATGCCCGGGTACGTCGACCAAGCCGACAAGCTTGCCGCTGGGAAGCTCGAGCTCGCCAAAGCCGAGCTCAGTGGTCATGCCTCGGCGCCGTTCGACCTCCAGACGGTCGGGATTTTTGCCGGTCAGCGCCTCGATAAGGGCCGACTTTCCGTGGTCGACGTGTCCTGCCGTTCCGACGATAACGGGACATTCGACAAGCTCGCGCGCGGTCATCGACGCAAACCTGCCCGCACGGCATCCGCCAACGCAGACGCACACAGGTCAAGGTCGGTGTCGCGCAAAAGCGTGCGAACGTCAAAAAGCACCTGGTCGTGCCGCACGCGCGTCACAACCGGCGTATCGGGCTCCTGTACCATAGCGCGCTTTAGGCCATCGGCGGATAGACGCCCATCGACGGGACAGACGGCAACGCAAAAAGTTGGGAGCTCGACGGTCGGCAGCGAACCGCCGCCCGGAGCAGACACGCCCTCGACAACCTGCAGCTCCACCGCCTCCTCACACTGAGACTCGCGAAGCTTGCGCAGCATGCGGTCATGCAGGCGCTTGGCCTGACGCTCGAGCGGAGCCGGCGCGCCGGAAAGCATGTTGAGCACCGGGATCTCCCGATGCGCTGTATCGGATCCGGTCACATACAGGCGCAAAGTGGCCTCGAGCGCCGCGAGCGTGAGCTTGCCGGGGCGAAGCGCGCGCATAAGCGGATGCGAGGCACAGGCGGCGATTACCTGGGCGCTACCGAGAATAATGCCCGCTTGCGAGGCGCCGAGCAGCTTGTCGCCCGAGCACGAGACGACGTCAACGCCGGCGCAAAGCGAGGCGGACGTGGGCTTCTCCCCAGCATCGACGAGCACCTCATCTGTAAGCAAAGCGCCCGAGCCCTGGTCCTCGTACAGTAACAGCCCGTGCTCATGCGCCAGCGCAGAAAGCTCCGCCGCGGAAACCTCCTCGTGGAAACCCTCGATACGGTAGTTAGAAGGATGAACTTTCAAGATCATCGCCGTATTGGGCGTAATGGCGCTTCGGTAATCATCCAGATGCGTGCGGTTGGTGGAGCCCACCTCGACAAGCTTGGCACCCGAAGCCGCCATGATATCGGGAATGCGGAAGCTGCCGCCCACCTCGACAAGCTCGCCACGGCTCACGATGACCTCTTTGCCGCTTGCATGCGCGGCAAGCACCAGCAGCACCGCCGCGGCGTTGTTGTTGACAACCAGGGCGTCCTGCGCCCCCGTGAGCGTGCGCAGCAGACGCGCGGCATGCTCTTTGCGGCCCCCACGGGCACAGGTCGCGACGTCATACTCAAGCGTGCTGTAGCCGCGGGCGACATCGGCCACCGCCTGCACCGCTGCGGGAGCAAGCGGAGCACGGCCCAGATTGGTGTGAATCACAACGCCCGTCGCGTTGACGGCAGGGCGCAGGGTCGGCAGCGACAGGCGATGGGTCCGCTGCTCAATTGCCAAGGCGAGCTCGCGCTTGTTCCTTGCAGGGGCGCCGGAGCGAATCGCCGCGCGCTCGGCATCGAGCTCGGCGTCAATCGCCTCGCGTACCATCGTGTCGCCTGCATCGCCAGCAGCCTTCATGACCGGCCACTCGGCAAGCAGCTCGTGAACGGCGGGAATGGAACGCAGGCGGCCGCGCACCTCGGCAGACATGGATTCGCAGTCGCTCATGAAAAGCCTTTCGACATGTTCAATAAAAAGCTGGTCCCCCGCGATCGTCATCGGGCAAATAAATACCGGCGCGCACGCAAAAGGGACAGGTCCATTATGGCAGCTCGTGACAAGACGTCGAAGCGCCTCGTCTAAAACCTGCCAAAATAAACCTGTCCCTTTTTGGTCGGTTATGGCTTGGTGGCTTTAGGCCTCCTTATTGGCGTAGATAAACCAGTAGCCCAGCGCCACGATCAGGGCGCCACCCACGATATTGCCCAGCGTGGCGACCGTAAGGTTGAGCGCCAACCCGGCAGCGTTGAGGGCATCGGCGCCAGCGACATCGGCTCCATAGCCGCAGGAGTGCATCAAAATACCCATGGGCAAAAAGTACATGTTGGCAACGCAGTGCTCAAAACCGCAGGCCACAAAGGCGGCAATGGGCAGCAAAATGCCCACGACCTTATCGACCACGGTCTTGCCGGCAGTGCCGATCCATACGGCCAGGCAGACAAAGATGTTGCACAGAATGCCGCGGAAGAAGATGGTAACGGCGTCGATCGTAACCTTACCGGCGGCGACGCTCACCATGGCGTTGGCGACGGCCTCGCCGTTGAGCTTGTAAATAGCTGCCATGTAAATCAAAAAGACAACGAACAGGGCGCCGGCAAAATTGCCGATCCACACAATAGCCCAAGCCTTGAGCATCTGGACGAGCGTGATCTTGTTGCTCTTAAGCGCGCAGACCATAAGCGAGTTGCCGGTAAACAGCTCCGCGCCGCAAATAAGCACGAGCACCAGCCCCAGGCAAAAAGCAAGGCCACCTACAAAGCGCTGAGCGCCCCAGCCAAGGGACGCATCGCTCAGAAAGACCGTGAAGAACAGGCCGCCAAAGGCGATGAACGCACCGGCGAACATAGCGAGCAAAAAGGCCTTCGAGACCGGCAGGTTAGCCTTGGTAACGCCGGCGGCCTCAGTCTTGGCCTCGATCGCGGCGGGCGCCAGGCAATCGGGGGTGGGATATTCTGCCTTGAAATCTGCCATGTCAGTCACTTCTTTCCTAATCAGCAGGGACGAGCATTGCCAATGCAAAGGCCCCGCGTCGGACGGTCAAAACAAAACAGGTCAGAAGTAAACGTACCTCTGACCTGCAAATTACTTGGAGCGGGCGACGGGAATCGAACCCGCGTCATCAGCTTGGAAGGCTGGGGTTCTACCATTGAACTACGCCCGCAAGATATGGTCGGGACGACAGGATTTGAACCTGCGACATCCTGCTCCCAAAGCAGGCGCGCTACCAAACTGCGCCACGTCCCGAAGGTGTTGAGCAGCTAAGGTCTAAACCTTGCGTGTCCCAAAGCGAAGGAAATTATAGGGGAGACTCCCCGCCTGTGCAAGCGACGATACCCTAGCTCCTCGAATGTGCGACAAACCGGCTGTGGAGCAGGCCAATCACAAACGCCACCACGGCAACCGGCGCCCATGCGGCTCCAATGTCGGCCAGCGGCAGCGCATCGAACGGCAGCCACACGCCTGCAAAGAACGCGTCGCGGATCGAGGTGATCACGCTCTGCACCGCGACAACGCCGCCGACCCAGACCCACACCTGCGGATGCGCGTCGCAAAAACCGTGCACTAGGCCCATAAGCACCAGAACAATTGCAACAGGGTACAGGGCGTTGAGCATGGGCACCGAGAACATGAGGATCACGTCGAGGCCCACGTTTGAGAGCACGCACGAAAACGCCGCGAACACAAAGGCGAGTATCGCAAAGGGACGGCGCATGGCCTCCTCGGAAGCCTCTGCTCCCCCTTCGACCACATACGTCTCGCAGAAGTAACGCGAGCAGCAGCTGATGAGGCCGATGCATACGTTCATGCAGGCGAGGAAGAAGATCGCAAAGACCACGACCGTGCCGGCAAGGCCAAAGTGCATGGAGGCCGAGCGGGCGAGGATGGCGGCTCCGTTGGTGGCATCGGGCATCACGGTGCTCAGCTGCGTGCCGGCAAGCGCCAGACCGCAGTAGATGATGGCCATGAGCACACCAGCGATCACGCCGGAGCGCGAAATCTCGAAGGCCACGCGCTTGTCGTCGGTAACGCCCAGCTCGTGGATGGTCTCGGCGATGATGATGCCAAAGGCGAGCGACGCGAGCAGGTCCATGGTCTGATAGCCGGTCAAAAAGCCCTGCACGGCGGCACCGGCATCGTAAGGAGCCTGCGGCGCGGCAGCGGAACCCAGCGGCGAGACCACGGCAGCGCCCACGACCAATACGATAAGGGCGATGAGCGCGGGGCCCGTAATGCGGCCGAGCACGCGCGTAATGACACCCGGGCGCAGCGTGAGCACAAAGGCGACGGCAAAGAAGGCGACGGCAAACACCAGGCGGGCCGTGCCGAGCGAGACACCCTCGGGCAGCAGCGGCACCAGCATCTCGAAGGCCGTGGAGCTCGTGCGCGGAATGGCCAGACACGGACCGATAGCCAGATACACCGCCGCGACAAAAAACTCGCCAAACTTGGGGTGCACACGACCGGCAAGCTCGCGCGCCGTTCCGGCAAGTGCCACGGCAATAAAGCCCATGACGGGAAGGCCGATGGCGGCAATCAGAAAGCCGAGCATGGCGAGCGGCGTGGCAGAGCCCGCCTGCAGCGCCAGCAGCGGCGGAATAATGAGGTTGCCGGCGCCAAAGAGCATCGAGAACAGGGCGATGCCGACGGTGAGGACATGGTCGGAGCGCAGACCGCGCGGGGCGGATGATGCCATAGGACCACCTTTCGGGTCGAAACAAAACGGGACGGGCAAAAGACCCGTCCCGCAAGTATATACGCTTTAGCAGGCTAAATCGTGCAGAGCGTCAATCGCGGTGTCGACTTCCTCGTCCGTGTTGAAATACCCAAACGAGAAGCGAACGACACCCTGGCGCTCGGTCCCCAGTGCGCGGTGCATGAGCGGAGCGCAGTGGGCGCCGGGGCGCGTCGCAATCCCCCACCCTTGCATGAGCGCGTCCGAGACCTCGGCCGAATCGATATCGCCCACGTTAAGCGAAACGATCGCCGAGCGCACGGGCTGGTCAAACGCACCGTAGAGCGCAATGCCGGGAATGTCGCGAACGCCGACGAGGAAGCGCTCGGCAAGCGCACGTTCGCGTGCCGCAATCGCCTCTACCCCGCCCTGGGCCTCGATAACGTCGAGGCCGGCGGAAAGGCCGGCGATACCGTGACCGTTGAGCGTGCCCGCCTCAAGACGCGTGGGCCACTCTTGCGGCTGCAGCGCATCGAAGCTGCGCACGCCCGTGCCACCCATGGCCCAAGGAGCCACGTCAATGCCTTCCGCCACGGCTAGGCCACCGGTCCCCTGCGGGCCCATGAGCCCCTTGTGGCCGGTAAAGCACACCACGTCGAGCCCCATGACCTGCATATCGATATGCGCCGTGCCGGCAGACTGCGAGGCATCGACGATCACAAGCGCGCCGGCCGCATGGGCCATGGCAGCCACGCGTGCAATGTCGACCGCGTTGCCGGTCACATTGGAGGCGTGTGTCACCACCACGGCACGCGTGCCCGGCGTGACCAGCTGCTCGAGCTCGTCGTAGTCGAGCACGCCGTTCGCGTCGCAGCCCGCATGCTCAACAGTCACGCCCTGCTCTGCCGCCAGGCGGTTGAGCGGACGCAGCACGGAGTTGTGTTCGAGCACCGTCGTGACCACACGATCGCCGGGGCGCACCACGCCGTTGATGGCGGTGTTGAGCGCCGCCGTGGAGTTGGGCGTAAAACAAATATGGTCCACCCGCGGGCAGCCCAGCAAGCGCGCAAGCTTGGTGCGGCAGCTGTGGATGGTGCGCGCCGCGTCGAGCGCACCCGACGTGGCGCCTCGCCCAGCATTGCCGAGCGAGCACATCGCCTGCACCACGGCATCGATGACCGCCTGAGGTTTGTGCATGGTCGTCGCCGCGTTATCCAGGTAGATCATCGCACGACCTCCCACATATCGATCACAGTAAAGCCCTCGGTGGGAACGTCCGCCGCGGCAAGCTCGCTTCGCAGCAGTGGTTCATTTTCAGGCAGGGCTTTCCATGCCAGGCCGCAGCCGGCAGCAACCTCTCCGGGTACGGGAATCGTTCGCCCGGGAAGGCCACGCTCACGGCACAGAGACTCGCAGCCCATGGCGGCCGCCGTGGTGGGAAACGTGATGACAAGCGCCGGGCGCTTTTCTCTCATGGCAATCCCACCCAGGCGCTACGGACGCACGACGCGGCCGGCCTGCTCCATCTTTTCGACGATCACGTACATGTTCGTGACATCGCCCACGGCAAGCTGGTCCTTAATGCCAAAGTGGTCGAGGCAGGTGCCGCAGGTAAGGATCTCGACACCCTGCTCGGCCAGGCCCTTGAGGTCGTCAAGCACCGGCGACCCCTCGACGGTGAGTTTGGCGCCGCCGTTGTAGAAGAGCATCGTGGCGGGCAGCTCCTCCTGCTGCGTCACGGCAAAGATAAAGGCCTTCATGAGCTTGTGGCCCAGCTCATCGTCGCCGCGACCCATGCAATCGGTGTAGACGGCCACGACCAGCTTGCCCTTGCCGGCGCTGGCGTCGCAGAAAGCGGCGCCGTCCTGCTCAGGATCGGCCACGGCAACGGCGCCGGCGGTCGCCACGATCACGTGCCACTCGGCATCGGCGACCTTCTCGACCGAGGCCGTGCAGCCCTTTTCCTGTGCCATCTTGGAGATGTTCTTGACGGCCGTCTCGTTGTCGACCGAGGTCACCACAGCACCCTCGCCATCAAGCTGCTTCAGAGCTTTGAGCGTCTTGACGACGGGCAGCGGGCAGGCATCGCCCATGGCATTGACTTCAATTTTGGTAGACATAGCAAATCCTTTCAAAAGGGACCGCCCAGAACAGTAGACGGTCGCATAAACGGTTTTCCTTAATGCACAACGTGAACGGCAGGACCACCCGGCACCGCCTCGCACACGCGGCCGATTGTGGCGGCAACGCGACCTTCGGCATGCAGGCGGCGGGCGAGCTCATCCACATCGGCAGCAGGCGCTGCGATGAGCAGGCCGCCCGAGGTCTGCGGATCGTACAGCGCATCCAGCATTCCCGGCTCCAGGTCATCGTCGGCCGCCACGCGCGGGCCAAAGAAATCCTGGTTGCGGTAGGCGCCGGCAGGGATAATGCCCAGACGCGCCATATTGAGCACCTGGTCAAAGAGCGGCACCGCCCCCGACACAAGCTCAATCTGCACACCTGAGCCCTCGGCTATCTCGCACGCGTGCCCGATCAGGCCAAAGCCCGTGACATCGGTGCAGCCGTGAAGCTCGAGGCCCTCGGCCAGACGAATCGGGGCCTCGTTGAGGGTGCGCATCGAGTCGAACATGGCTGCGGCCTCGTCCTGCTCGATGAGCTCGCCCTTAATGGCCGTGGTGATGATGCCAGAGCCGATCGCCTTGGTCAGCAGCAGGACATCGCCAGCGCGCGCGCCGCTGTTGGCGAGCATGCGGTCGAGCGAGACAAAGCCGCTCACGGACAGGCCGTACTTGGGCTCGTCGTCGTTGATGGTATGGCCGCCCGCGATGGAGCAACCCGCCTCGACGCACTTATCGGCGCCACCCGCCAGAATCTCACCTGCGACCTCGACGCCCAGGCAACTGGGAATGCACAGCAGGTTCATGGCATGGCTCGGTCGTCCACCCATGGCATAAATGTCCGACAGCGAGTTGGCCGCCGCGATCTGACCAAACAGGAACGGGTCGTCGACCATCGGCGGGAAGAAGTCGACGGACTGCACGAGGCCCAGGTTTTCGCCAACACGAAAAACACTAGCATCGTCGGAGGTATCGAACCCCACGAGCAGGTTGTCGTTATGCACATTGGGTAAGTCGCCCAGGACCTGGGCGAGGGCTCCAGGAGCCAACTTAGCGGCTCAACCGCTCGCGGCAGTCATAGACGTGAGCTTAATCTGATCGTCAGCCATCGATACCTCCTCTCATCGGTCAATCATTTCCTCCCAGTATACGCATGAATGCAGGCCCACGGCCGATGCATTAATCGAGCGCCTGTGCGCGAATCGCCGCGCCGATGGCACCGGCAAAGCGAGCCTGGGGCGAGGTGGTCACCGGCGACCCCAGCAGCTCGCCCAACCGCTCCACCACGAAGGCGTTCTCGCACAGGCCACCGGTCAGGTAGTACGGGGCGCCCGCGGCCTGCCCGGCCATGGTCGCCACGCGCGAGACCACGCTATCGATCACGCCACGCGCAATGTTCTCGCGCGGCTCACCGCGACCGATCAGGCTGATAACCTCGCTTTCGGCAAACACCGTGCACATGCTGCTGATCTTGGTAGGCTCGCCGGTGCGGGCGAGGTCTGCCATCTGCTGCTGGGAAATGCCTAGGCGGTCGGCCATGATCTCCAAAAAGCGCCCCGTGCCGGCGGCGCACTTGTCGTTCATGGCAAACTTGGCCACGCGGCCACTTTTAAGCTGAATGACCTTGGTGTCCTGGCCGCCCACGTCAATCACCGTGCCGTGATCGCCAAACAGGTGCACGGCACCGGTACCGTGGCAGGTAATCTCGGTCACGACCTTATGCGCATAGGGCACGGCGACACGGCCGTAGCCAGTCGCGACCACGCGAGCATCGTCGCCCGCCACGTCATAGCCGGCTGCGGCGAGCTCACCGCGCAGACGCTCGGCCGCATCGACCGAGGAGAACCCGGTTGGCTGCACGCACGTCCACGTCACCGAACCCGCGCCATCGACCACAGCAGCCTTAGCCGCCGTAGACCCGATATCGATCCCGATCCCTATCATGGCTCTCTCCTAATCCAAACATCAAAGACAGCGGCGCATTCAGGCGCCTTAGCTCTAGGTTTCTCAGGTGCCGGAGGTTGCCCCGAAAGAGGAGCGCAGCGTACTTTGGTACGCAAGCGACGGTTTGAGGGGCAAGATCCGGTGCCTGAGGAAGCTAGAGGGTCTCGATGAAGGCAGCGATGCGGGTCTCAATCTGGCCCATGTCGCCGTTGCTGTAATCGGTCTCAATCTTCATGTACGGAATGCCCGCACCCTCGACGGCCTCCTGCATGCGTGCGCTCTCCACGTTAAAGGTATGGCACGCCTGCAGCACGCTCTCCACCACGCCATCGACGTGGTACTTCTCGCACATGGCCAGCGTGTTCTCCATGCGGCCGTCGTTGGGTGTCATGACCGAGCAGTTAATGTCCAGGTAGCGGTCGGCGATAGCGCGCAGGATATCGGGCGCGTCCGGGTCGATCATCATGGCCGCCGTGCGCTCGCCCGAGCAATCGTCCATGCACACGACCGCGCCGCCATTAGACTCGATGGTGCGACCGATCTTGTTGATCACGCCGCCCACGGGGCAGCCGGTAATCAGGATGCGCTTAGCATCTGCCGCGACCGGGCGCTCTCCAGCCTCGTAGGCCTCGCGCAGCTTGGCAACCTTTTGCTCGAGCTGGTCCGTATAGGCCTCGATATCAAAGCTGAACGTACCGGCGAACATGGTGCTCATCAGGTCGACGCCGCTCATGGCCGCCGGCTGGTTGGCCTGGAGCGCAAACATCTCGAGCTGGGCGGCACGCAGGCGGTTGCGACGACGCACGGCGGCGCGCAGGTCGTCGTCGGTGATCGTGATGCCGTAGAAACCCTCGAGCTCCTCCTTGAGCAGGCGGCACTCCTCGTACCAGCCCTCACGCTCATAGGCACGATCGCGACCCTGCGGCAGGTGCAGAATGTACGTACGCTTGAGCTCCCCCAGCAGCTCGTACATCTTCTTCTTGCCGTCGCAGGTGGTCTCACCGATAATCATGTCGCTGAAGTACGTAAACGGGCACTTTTGCGAGTAGGCAAAGCCGTAGGTCGACTTGATGAGCGGGCAGAGGTTTGCCGGCAGCACCTTCTCGGCCTCGGGAATCACCTCGTCGGACGTGCCGCACAGCGCCACGCTCGCAGCCCCCGCGGCATCGATAATCTCGAGCGGCGTATAGCTGCACAGATACCCGATCAGGCGATTACCGGCCTGCTTGTAATCCTTGACGCGAATAAACGCGGCCTTGCGCTGCTCGTTGAACTCCTCAAACGTGCGCGGCAACGGCTGCTCAGTTTTTTCCGACATATAACTCCTTAACAAACCTTTTAACCAACCAAGGAAACGGCTTTCCCAGGTGCCCGAGGTTGCCGTGAAAGAAGAGCGCCGCGTACTTCTGGTACGCAATCAACGGTTTGAACGGCAAGATCGGGTGCCTGGGGAAGCCACCAGGACGGATAGTCCTAAATGGTTTCCAAGAAAGCCTCGATCCTGGTTTGCAGTTGGCCTGCGTCCTCGCCGGCGTAGTCGGTCGTGATGTGCATAAACGGAATGCCGGCCTCCTCGGCGGCCTTCTCCACGGCAAACGACTCCATCTCGTAGAGTGTGCAGAACTGCAGGGCCACGTCGACGATGCCGTCGGCGTGCAGGTCCTTGGCCATCTGGACAATGTCCTTCATACGCTGGTCGTTGGGCGTAAAGACGGCACAGTTGATCTTAAAGTAGCGCTCGGCGATAGCATCGAGCATCTCGTCAACCGTCTCACCGGACTCATCGACCAAGTCCTTGTAATAGCGCGAACCCGTGCAGGACTCCTCGCCCACCACGACGCCGCCGGCCTTCTCGATGAGGTTGAACAGATTCCAGTTGGGTACGGCCATGGGCGTGCCGGTGTACAGGATGCGCTTGGTCCCCTTGGGCGCCACGCCCTCGCCAGCCTCGACACGCTGCTCGCACTCAGCCGCCATATCGTTGATGGCTCCGGTCAGACGCGGCGTGTCGTCCATAAAGGCGGCCTGAACGGTCAGTAGGCTGTCGAGACCGCTAATAGGTGCAGGGTCGGCAGCGCGCGTGGCAGCAAGGCGCTGCAGGGCACGTCGCTTCTCATTGACGGCGTGGATGGCGGCCTTCAGACGCTCAGGCGTGATCGTGACGCCGCACTCTTCCTCGATCTTGGCGGCGAGTTTCTTGACCTCGGCCTTCCAGGTCACGAGCGTCGACTCGTCGTGCACGTTGGGAATATCCATGACGTACATGTTCTTTTGCGTTGCAAAGAACTCGTAGGCCTTCTTCTTGCCATCGCAGGTGTTCTCGCCTACCACCAAGTCACTCGACTCAATGTAGGGGCAGACCTCACCCAGCTTAAAGCCGGCAAAGCTCTTGATAAGCGGACAAGTGTTGCGCGGCAAGTGCTCCTCGACCTTGTCCGTTGCCCAATCGGCACCCGAGCACAGACCAACGGGAATGCCGTCACAGGCAAGCACGATCTCCTCGGGCACGTACACGCAGAACGAGCCCACGATCTTGGTGGCCTCGCCGGCTTCCTTCTTGTCGAGCATCTCCTTAATGCGGCCGCTGTGGATGTTGGTGGCGACAAAATCCAGGTAGGACGTGGACTTGGGGCGGTTGTTCTGCGACAGGAACATGTCCCCGTACATCTGGCCCACGGCGCCCAGCAGCATGTCGTGGTCGGCAAGATTCATGCCGAGGCTCTCCCACATCGGATGGAAATCGAATTCTTCAGCCATGACGGTTCCCCTCTCGAACCAAAAACGGATAACGGCGGTATCGATGCACGACGGACGGCGATTGCCCGGCCGTGCTTAAACCCGGAATTTTAGGGAACCTGCCTTGCGGACGGTTATTTAGTTGTGCGTCGTCTCTCCCGGAGCCGTGAACATACCTGCTCATATGCGGCTCCGAGCCATATACAGGGCACGCGCGGCAACGCGGCGAATGTATGTCGTCTGCGGCATGTGCGCACCCTCCTTTACAAGATAAGGTCAACTATATCAACGGTCATCGACCATGCGAACACCGTTGACATTCGTACGACAGCCTCGTGTGCCGTCGTTTAATAAATAATTATCTTGATTGATAAGAGTTTGTCATCCTTCATTCGGCGAACGGCAAGACAAAGCCGCCGAGGCTTATATCCCCGACGGCATTACCCGGCGCTATCGACAAACCAAGTGGATCTTACTCGCATCGAAGTGCATGCGCAGGGTCTCGTCGGCCTGCGGCAGCCCGTCGGCAGCTACGTTCACTTTGTTGACCTTCCACTGCAGACGCGTGGGCGCATCAGCACGCGGCACGTCCAACAGCACCAGGCGCTCAAAGCGTGAATCGCTCACTCGGGCCACGTGCAAATCATAGCTGTTGCGACCCCGCTCCGCGCGATTGTCAACATGGAAGTAGCTTGCGCGAATGCCCAGGTACGCCACATTATCGGGAACCTCGCGACCCACGTTAAAGGTCATGCCCCAGTCGAGGGCCTCAACTTCTTCGTCGCCGATCTTGCGCGCCCGGCTTGTGTTCTTGCAGCCCGTCAGGCGCAGCGCCGCCAGCGTCTGCGGACGGCGGACCACGTCCTCGACGGAGCCGATCTCCTCAACATGCCCGTCATGCATCACGCAGATACGCTCGCACAGGCGGCACGCTTCGTCGATGTCGTGGCTCACGTAGAGCACGGTGCGGTTGCATACATCGAACAGGTCGAGCATGTTCTGTTCGAGGGCGCTCTTAAGATAGGAATCGAGTGCGCTCATGGGCTCGTCGAACATAAAGATGCCGGGATGCGCCGCCACCATGCGGGCAAGCGCCACACGCTGCTGCTGGCCACCCGAGAGGCGCGCGGGATAGCGGTCGGCAAAGTCGGCCAGTCCAAAGATACTCAGGTAGCGCTCGGCAAGTTGCTTGCGCGCCGCAGCGTCGCCCGCATCCTTTACGCCGGCGCACACGTTATCGGCCACCGTCATGTTGGGAAACAGCTGATAGTTTTGGAACAGTAGGGCGCATTTTCGCTCCTGGGGCGACAGGTTAATGCCCGCGGCCGAGTCAAAAAAGGTCACGCCGTTGACGACGATCTTGCCCTCGTCGGGCGTCTCCACACCGGCAATGCAGCGCAGCGTGCAGCTCTTGCCGCAACCCGAGGCGCCCAGCAGCGCCACGCGCTCCTCGCCGGCCTCAAGCTGCATGTCGAGCACAAACCCGGAATAACGTTTCTTAATATCCAAAACGAGCGACATGGCTTATCGACCTCCCTTTGCGACCGTGTCATCGCGCATAAGCTCGGCCAACGCCTCGCGATCGATACGCAGCGCATCGCCGCCGACCGGGTCGAGCGAATCGCCCTGTCCGGCGAGATCTTTGGCCTGCTTGCGCTCTGCACGGGAGAGACCACGCTCGCGATACTTTTGCGAATGCGCCGTATACATGTTGATGAACAGAATGACCAGGAAGCTGAACGCAATTACGACCACGACCCAAAAGAGGGCCACCGACGTGTTGCCGCCCATCCACTCAAAGTAAATCGCAATGGGAATGGTCTGCGTAATGCCGGCATAGTTGCCTGCAAAGAACAGGGTGCAGCCAAACTCGCCCATCGCGCGGGCAAAGGCAAGCACCGCGCCGGCGGCAATCGAGGGCCAGCCAAGCGGCATCATAAGCTTGGTAAAGATGCGACGCTCGGACCATCCCAGGGTTCGCGCGGCATCGAGCATCTGCGTGTCAAGGCTCTCAAAGGCTCCGAGCGCCGTGCGGTAGACCAGCGGAAACGACACAACGACGGCCGAAATGACCGCCGCGGGCCAGGTAAAGACGATCGAGATGCCGTGTGCGATGAGCCACTGGCCCACCCCGGTCGAGCGGCCAAACAGCATGAGGAGCAGAAAGCCGCAGACCGTGGGCGGCAGCACCATAGGAATCGTAAAGACCGAATCGAGCAGGCCCTTGATGCGACTCGAGGTACCCATAGTCTTCCACGCGGCAAACAAGCCCAGCGCAAAGGAGATCAGCAGGGCAAGGCCGCTCGTTTTAATGGACACCCAAAACGGGCGATAGTCGATGTCGCCCAAAAAGGAAGCCAGAGAGGTCAACGGCCCTTGCTCATCCCGCAACACGACAGACGATGCCTCTACCATTTGAGCGCTATCAAGCCAACGCGCGCCGCCCTTGGCATCACCCGAGGCCGATGCAATCACCACATAGCGGTCCCCATCCGCACCACGCACATCAAAGCCATAGGTATACCCGCCGGCATTAAACGTTGTTTCCGCCGTGACATACCAAGGAAGATCCACGTCCCCCAGCCGCGCACCTCCCATGCAGTTTGCGCTGTCGAGCTCACAGACGAGGGCCTTGAGACCCAATACGCACTCGTTATCCTGCGGATCCAATCCGTACTTCTCGACCGCCTTGGGCGATATCCACACCACAACGCGATCGGCAGCAGGCGCCACTACAAGGTCCACGTCCTCGTCAACGGGAAACCGGTAGCCCTCTGGCTGGCCCTCCATGGCACGAGCGGTCCCCTTGGCCAACCGCTCAAAACCCTCGATTCCATAGGGAAGCCCATGAGCGGTCGCAGCAACCTGGGCCCCGTCCTCAGCGTCCCCAGCAAACGCAAATCCCGGCACCCAGCAAAGCGCGAAGGTCAAAGCACAGGCGACAAGCATGCGGAATCTTTTAAGCACGAAAAGCTCCAAGCGAATACAAGGACGGAGTGAAACACAAAACGATGGGATTATCGCGCCAAGCCGCACTACTCGGAAAGCTCAAAGCCGTACTTAGCCCAAATCTTCTGAGCCTTCTTGTTGGACAGGCAAAAGTCGATAAACGCCTTGGCCTCGTCGGCGTGCTCGGAGCTCTCGGCAACGGCGCCCGGGTACACGATGGGCTTGTGCGAATCCTCGGGGCACACGAAGGCCTCCTCGATGCCGTCATAGCGGAAGATATCGGAGCTGTAGACAAAACCGGCCACGCAGTCGCCCGTAGAGACGTAAGACGCAGCGGTGCCGACCTTGTCGGCCAGGGCCACCTTGTCGGCAAGCTCGGGTGCATACTCGCCGTCGTCGCCCTCGGTGCCGGTGTAGAGACCCACAGAAGCTAAGGCCTGGTTGGCGTACTTGCCGGCGGGGACGGTCTTGGCGTCGCCAATGGCGATCTTGCCGTCCAGGTTCGCGACGTCGGCGATGGCCTCGACCTTGGTGCCGGAGCCCTCGGCACGAATAATCACGAGGTCGTTGACGAACATGTCCTCACGCGTGTCGGCGTCGACGAGCTCAGCGGTCTCAGCGTCATCCATGGTGCCCTTGGAAGCAGTGATGAGCACGTCGGCCGTGGCGCCGGCACGCATCTGCTCGACGAGGTCGCCGGAGGCCTTAAACTGCGTGTCGGCAAAGGTGGTACCGGTCTGATCGGTGTAGAGCTTCTGAACCTCGGGCAGAGCTTTCTCGAGCGAGTTGGCGGCAAATACCTGCAGCTCGACAGCTTTCTTGGACGAAATCTTGGCGGAGCCGGCATCGGAACCGGTCGACTCAGGCTCCTTGTTGCCGGAGCAGCCGGCAAGCCCAAGACCGGCAGCGGCGACAGCAGAAAGCGAGACGAATCCGCGGCGAGAAACCATATCGAACATGTTCAACCCTTTCGAAGACTACACCCGGGCGCCCCGCCGCGAGCTTTGTTCTGTTACTAGATTATACTTTCACGCGAATAATGTTTATGATGAATAGCTCTCGCCCGATAATTTTCTTTTACCAATAACCGCGAGACGGCCCGCACCGTCGCTGCATAAAAAAGGCGGAGCAGCCCGTAGGGTTACTCCGCCGCAGGTAGTGCGCTTATTTGGCATGCCCGCCGCCCGCCGTCATTTGGGCCGCATGCTCCAGCTGATCGCTCACGGCCTCCCAGCTTTCGCGGGCCGCTTTCGTGGATCCCGGAAAGTTGATGACAAGCGTATACCCACGCTGCATGCACACGGCGCGCGAGAGCATGGCGCGGCGCGTCTTGGTCATGGAGTACGCACGGATTGCCTCTGCAATACCCGGCACATCGCGCTCGCAGACGGCACGCGTCGCCTCGGGCGTCACATCGCGCATCGAAAGCCCCGTGCCGCCGCAGGTGAGCACGACATTGGCGTGGCACTCATCGGCGGCTTCCACAATGGCATCACCGATCTCGCTGACGTCGTCGCGCACGACCACATGCGAGGCGACCGTCCAGCCCTGCGCCTCGATAAGTTCCTCGAGTGCGGCTCCAGCCTCGTCCTGGGCAAGATCGCGCGTATCCGAGCACATCACGATCGATATCTTCAGCTCCATAGCATTCCTCCTACAGCACGGTGCCCTCGGGCAGATCGACTCGGACGACATCCACGACGTCGCCCGGCTCAAGATCGCACGGACCCTCGTTGATGCGCAACAGGCAGTTCGCACGCTGCATGGTTCCGAGCAGCGCCGAGTTCTGGCTGTGCGCCTCGGTGACCGTAAGCTCACCCGTCTGCGCATCGCGCGCAACCGTGGCGCGATCATAGAAGCGTCGGTCCTGTCGCTTCTTCACGCCGTGGATAAGAACCGCCTGCTGCACGGGACGCGCACCCTCGGCAAAGCCGCGCATCTTGCGAATCGCCGGGCGGGCGAGCATCTCAAAGCCCACATAGGCCGCCGCGGGGTTGCCCGAAAGCCCCAGATAGGGCTTGCCGCCGAGCAGGCCAAACGTAATGGCCTTGCCGGGACGCAACGAAATGCGATCGAACAGCACCTCACCCTCGCGCCGAACCAGCGCCGTCACGTAGTCGTAGTCGCCCGCAGAGGCGCCACCGCTCGTAATGACAAAATCGCACTCTTGCGCGGCGCGGTGCACCAGCTCGGCAATCGCCCGCTCGTCGTCGGGCGCAAAGCCGTAGAACACCGGGTCGGCCCCAGCATCGAGTGCCTCGGCCATTAACGCCGAGGAATTGGAATCGCGAATCTGCCCACGCGCCGGCAGTTGGCCGGGCGCGACCAGCTCCGTGCCCAGCGAGATAACGCCCACACGCGGGGCGGCGTGCACTCTAACGTTCGCGTAACCGGCGCTCGCCAGCAAACCGGCGCCGGCCGGGGCCACAACCTCGCCAGCGTGCATCACAACATCGCCGGCATGGGCCTCCTCGCCTGCAGCTCGAACGTTCTCCCCCACCTTAGCCGGTGCCGAGAAGCTCACGTGTGAGCCCTCGTTGCCGTCGCCGTCGAGCACCTCGACGACCTCGTATTTCACAACGGCATCCGCACCTTCGGGCACCGGTGCACCCGTCATAATACGGACGGTCTCGCCCGCGCCAATCGCGCCCTCAAACACATGGCCCGCCGCCTCGTGCCCCACGACGGAAAGCGTCACGGGCGTATCGGAGGACGCTTTGGCGAGGTCGTCGGCACGCACGGCATATCCATCCATGGCGCTGTTGGCAAACGGCGAGATATCGATATCGGCCACCGCGTCTTCGGCCAAGGGAAAACCAGCCGCCTGCCATACCGGGACCTCGATGAGATCCGTCGGAGCAACGTGCGACAAAACAATCGACTGCGCATCCTCCAGCGGTATGAGTTTCTCTGCCATATGCACCTCTTAATGCCACGGCGCACAACAGGGGCGCCAATTCTTTATGCTTGTCTCAGTATAATCCCCCGACGCACGACCGCGACTCGGCCTGTACCCGCAAATACACCTGTCGGTTGCAGGCCGCGAAACAGAATGGAAACCAACCCACCGGCTCGTCGCGTTTACCGCGTTTTATAATGCTTGCGTTGCAACCAAAAAGAGGAACGTATGGCTTTTACCGACAAACCCGAAAGCGCAAACGAGGCGCAGGATCATTCCCAGCCGCTCGACGACGGCGGTTTTTTCTCCCTTAACGACGTCATCACGGCAGGCAGGCATCAACTCACCCGCTCCGAGCATCTCTTGGCTGCCGACACGCGCCGCAACGCCCGCAACCTACTCGCGAGCGCCAAGCTGCTCGTACTCGTCGTCATCGTCTCGCTCGCCATGGGCGTTGCCGCTTGGGCGTTTTTGGCCTCGCTGAATATCGCGACCGACTATCGCGAGCACCATGCATGGATTTACACGCTGCTTCCCGTTGTGGGCGTTGCCACCGCATGGGTGTACAAAAACCACGGCCTTGCCGCCAAACGAGGCAACAACTTGATCATCGACTCCGCTCTGGGCACACGCCTCATCCATATGCGCATGGCCGTCCTCACCTTCGTCTGCTCCACACTCACGCACCTAACGGGTGGATCGGCCGGTCGCGAGGGGGCCGCGGTGCAGATTGGCGGCACCATCGCCAGCAACATCTCGAGCCTCGCCCACCTCAAAAAGCATGACCACCACGACCTCATGCTCGCCGGAATCTCGTCGGCCTTTGGCGGCGTATTCGGCTCGCCCCTTGCCGGAGCTTTCTTTGGCATGGAGATGTGCTTTATCGGCAAGATCGACTACACCGCGGGCATCTATTGCCTGGTCGCGTCGTTTACCGGCTACTTTACATCACTCGCCCTGGGAACCGAGTACGAGGCGAATGTCATCGCCAACGTTCCCGCCATGACGCCCAAAACGGTCGTTATCGTTGTTATCAGCGCCATTTTCTTCGGCCTGACGGCACGCCTCTTTGCCTGGTCGGTTCGAACCGTCAAAAGCCTGTACGATCGCTTTATCACCAATTACCTCGTCCGCGCACTCATAGGCGCACTCGTGGTTTTGGCCGCCTATGCCCTCCTCGACGCCTGGGACTACGCCGGCCTTTCCACGTGGCTTTCCGGCGCCGGATTTGCAGGCAACACCACCCTGGCGGACGCAGCCATCAAGTTGGTCGTCACAGCGCTTACCCTGGGCGCGGGCTTCCAAGGCGGCGAGGTCACGCCCCTGTTTGGCATCGGTGCGGCACTCGGTGGCTGGATCGGTTGCCTTACCGGGCTTGACCCCAGTTTTCTGGCGGCTCTCGGCATGCTCGGCGTATTCTGCGCCGGCCTCAACGTGCCCATCACCACCTGCATGATGGCCATCGACCTGTTCCACGGCACGGCCGCCGGGTTCTTTGTCATCGTGGCCTTTATCAGCTACCTAACCGGCGGACACCGCGGCGTGTACCCCGCCCAGCGCATTATCTCGCCCAAGCGCCGTTCGCTTATTGTGGATGAGGGCGGTACGGTAGCGGATGCTATCGAGCGCCACAACGACCTGATAGAGTAGATGTAATAATCGCCGTGCAGCCACAATCGGGGGCAATTCAACCTGAGCGCGACCGCACTGTCATGTCACACGCCGGGAGTCGCCCCATGCACGCAACTGATTTTGGTCGCACGCTCATCATCGCCAACCCAGCCGCCCAGTCGGGTGCGGCGCGCGAAGTTGCCGAGCGCCTGCAGCGCTTTTTGGACATGACTGCACGCGCATCCCAGTTTGACCTGGTGTTGACCGAGCGTATGGGACACGCCAAGGAGCTGGCCGCGCAGGCTCAGGGCTATCGCACCGTTATCGCCCTTGGCGGCGACGGCGTGATTCACGAGGTCGTCAACGGGCTTATGACGCAAAAGGAGGACGCCCGCCCCGCTCTTGCCGTCCTGCCCGTGGGCTCCGGAAACGATTTTGCCCAGACGCTCGGCATCGACGATTTCTCCGGCAAGGATTTTGGCGCGCTGCTCACCTGCGAGCTGCAGCGTCAGGACATCGGGCGCATTCGCTCGTGGAGCCCTGCGAGCGGCAGCGGCGAGGCGATCGTCGAGTATTACGACCAGACGCTCTCCGTCGGTATTGATGCCGCCATCGGCCTTGGCACCACCGAGCTGCGCAAAAAGACCGGCTTGACGGGTGCTCCGCTCTACACCCTTTCGGGACTTGAGCAGTTTGGCCTGCGCTATCGCAACTACCCCATGACAGTCAGCTTTGACGGCGCGCCCGCCGAGCGCGTGAGGGCGATCATCATGGCGATTCAGCTTGGTCCTACCTATGGCTCGGGCTATCGCATCTGCCCCGATGCCGACCCCTGCGACGGCATGCTCGACGTCTGCTACGCCTGCGGCCCCGTCCCTCGCGCGGTAGCCCTGCCTATGTTCCTTTCGGCCAAGGACGGCCACCATACCAAGTTGCCACCGGTTCGCATGCGCCGCTGCCGCCATGCCGAGCTAACTTTTGAGGAGCCCGACTACCCCATCCAGGCCGACGGCGAGCCCATCGTCGCCTCGCGCATCGAAGTCGACATCCTACCCGGCGCCCTCCAAGTCTGGCACCCAACCCGCCAACCCCACCTAAGTTGCGGTGAAATAGGGACTGTTTATGCAGTTAAAGCCGCGAAACAGTCCCCATTTCACCGCAACTTATTGAGAAGATCATTCCTCCCCGCCCGGCTTGCGACGGTTAGCCTTTTTAATCGCATTGAAGTGCTTGTCGTTGAGCCTGCGCTGGCGCGATCGCTGGGGCACTTTGGTCTTGACGCGACGGCGCGGCGGACGGCCACGACGCTCAAGCTCAGCGCGCAGCTTGCGCAGGCAGCTCGCGCGATTTTGGAACTGGCTGCGGCTCTCGCGCGCCGTCACGGTAATCCCTGTGGGCACGTGCTTCATGCGCACCGCCGAGTCCGTCGTGTTCACGCCTTGTCCGCCCGGACCCGTCGCGCGAAACACCTGAACCTCGCAATCGCGCGCCAACTCTTCGGCCGCCATCGCGGCATAGCGCGCATACTCGCGCCATCCCATCTTGTTCTCATCCATATCAACACCTCCCCTCATAAAAAATGTGACAAAGGGAAAGTCCCTTTGTCACATCGCATACCAATCGCTTGTGTTGCGCGCTTAGGCGAAGGTGATCTCGCCGGTATCGCAGTCCATATCGGCGATACGGGCTAGGCTTTCAACGCGGAAGCCGCGCTCGCGGAGCTTATCGCCACCGCCCTGGAAGCCCTTCTCCACCGCAATGCCAATGCCGGATACCTCGGCACCTGCAGCCTCGCAGATCTTGATAAGACCCTCGAGCGCGCAGCCGTTGGCCAAAAAGTCGTCGATGATCAGGACCTTGTCGCCCTCGGACAGGAAGCGCTTGCCGACGATGACCGGGTACTCCTTCTGCTTGGTAAAGGAGTAGATGGTCGTGGCATACTGCTCGCCGTCGAGGTTGATGGACTGTGCCTTCTTGGCAAAGACCACCGGCACGCCGCCAAAATGCTGGGCTGCAATGCAAGCCATGCCAATGCCCGAAGCCTCGATCGTCAGGATCTTGTTGATCTCGACGCCCTCGAACAGACGGGCCCACTCGGCGCCCATGTGGTCGAACAGCTCAACGTCGCATTGGTGGTTGAGGAAGGCATCAACCTTAAGGACGTTACCGGCCTTTACGATGCCGTCATGGCGAATACGATCCTCAAGCTCCTGCATGGCGCAACCCCTTCTCGCGGCAACGATACCGCGCGATTAATAAACGTTGTTCGATAGTCTACCACGGACCGACCCCCGCCCGCCCCACAAGCCGCATCGCACCACAAACCAGTCTTTTTGGGACGGCGCGAATCGTGGCAGACAGCCTCCCAACACGCTAATGGCGGGCGCGCATCTTCACCAAACGCACCATGGCAAGCGCAAAGCCCACAGCGGCCACAGCCATAAGCACGTAGAACACCGAGCGAAAGCCGAATAGGAATACATCCGGACGGCCTGCAACAAAACTGGTCACGGCCTCGCCCATCGCCACACTCATCTGCCCATAGAGGATATGCGAACCTGCCGTAATACCCAGCGCCATGCCCGCATAGCGCGCCAAGCTGCCCAAGCTACCTGCAAAGCCGAGTGCCTCGCGCGGAGCCGAGCCCATATACAGCGAGTTATTGGGGCTCTGGAAAATCGACGTGCCGCACGACATAAACGCGACGCAGCACACGATCACAGGGATGGAAGAGTACTCGTCGAGCGTGCTTACCGCAAAAAGACCGCATACGTACACGCCTAGGCCGACCGCCGTGGGACCCTCGCAGCCAACACGGTCCGAAACCGTACCCGAAAGCGGGCCGATAAAGGCATTCACCATCGGCAGCGCCAAAAAGAGCAATCCGGAAATGTCGGAACCAAATCCGTGGGCGTCCTGAAAATAGAACGGCAGGATAAACTCTGATGCGCCAATACCAACGAACACGATGAGCATGCAGGCGAGGTTGATGGTGAAGGCCGAATTTGCAAAGCAGCGACGAGCAGCCTCGATCAGGGACATGGGGCGCTCGCCGGCCTCCGGCTTAACATGCGGCAGCGTGGAGAACCCCACGATAAACGAGATGACGCCAATGGGCAGGTTGATGAGGAAGATGCTCTCCCAGGGAAAGCTTGCCACCAGCACGCCGCCGAGTACGGGGCCACACATCATGCCGAGGGCCGCGAAGGTCGCGAGAATACCCATGGCACGGCCTCGTTCGCGCGCCGGAAACGACTCGGTGATGATACCCATGTTGTTGGCCATGGCCGCTGCGCAGCCGACGCCCTGCACAATGCGTGCCAGAATAAGAACTTCGAGCGAACTCGAAAGGCCGCAAAGCAGCGAGCCAGCCGTAAAAACGATTACGCCCAGCTGGAATACGCCCACCTTGCCGCGCACGTCGCCCAAGCGGCCAAACGGCAGCATAGCCACGCATGTCGCAAGCAGGTACACCGAGCTCACCAGCTGGATGCGGTCGAGGCCCACGCCCAGCTCCTTTTGCATCACGGGCAACGCCACGGTCACGACGGTCGAATCCAGACACGACATAAACGTCATGATGAGCACGGTAAACAGAATCGCCCATTTGTTCTTGCCATGGGTGTCGCCCTCAAGGGCAATGTGCTCGCGGCGCAGCTGCTCTGCGGTTTTCTCCATATCCATCCTTTCGAGTGGCGCAACGCAAAAACGGGGCCCCAATCGCCTACAAACAGTCGCGATTGGGGTCCCGCCTACGGAATCGGAACGAAAGATCGCCGAAGCTTTCTGCCAGCATCGGCGCCTTATGCGAACGCTAGCCTAGCACTGCTCGAGTGCCTGCTCAAGGTCGGCAATCAGATCGGCCGTATCCTCGAGGCCGCACGACAGGCGCACCATATCGGCGGAGATGCCGCAGGCGATGAGCTCCTCATCGTTCATCTGGCGGTGTGTGGCATTAGCGGGATGCAGGCAGCAGGTGCGGGCGTCAGCCACATGCGTGGCGATCTGGGCAAGTTTAAGGCTCTTCATAAAGGTCTCGGCCGCCGCGCGACCACCGTTAAAGCCAAAGCTCACAACGCCGCAGGTACCGTTGGGCATGTACTTCTGAGCCATGTCATAGTACTTATCGCCCTCCAGGCCCGGATAGCTCACGAAGCGTACCTTGGGATGGCTCTGCAGGAACTTGGCAACGGCCAGGCCGTTCTCACAATGACGCGGCATGCGTACATGCAGGCTCTCGAGCGAGCTGTTCAGGAAGAAGGCCGCCTGCGGGTTCTGCATGGGACCGAGGTCGCGCATGAGCTGCGCGGTGGCCTTGGTAATGAAGGCACCTTCGCGACCGAACTTCTCGGCATACGTCACGCCGTGGTAGCTCTCGTCGGGCGTGGTGAGACCCGGGAACTTATCCGCATGGGCCATCCAGTCAAACTGGCCGTGGTCAACGATCACGCCGCCCAGGTAGGCAGCATGTCCATCCATGTACTTGGTGGTGGAGTGCGTAACGATGTCGGCGCCCCACTCAAAGGGACGGCACATCACGGGTGTCGGGAAGGTGTTGTCGACCATCAGCGGCACGCCGTGGTCATGCGCGGCCTTGGCAAAGCGCTCAATATCGAGCACGGCAAGGGCGGGGTTGGCGATCGTCTCGCCAAAGACGAGCTTGGTGTTGGGCCGGAAGGCTGCCTCAAGCTCCTCGTCGGTGCAGTCGGGGGCGACGAACGTACAGGTCACGCCCATACGGCCCATGGTGTGGGCGAGCAGGTTATACGTACCGCCGTAAATGGCAGAGCTCGCGACCACATGATCGCCGGCACCGACCACGTTAAAGATCGCGAGGAAATTCGCAGCCATGCCCGAGCTCGTGAGCATCGCAGCGGTGCCGCCCTCCATCTCGCAGATCTTGGCGGCAACGAGATCGCACGTGGGGTTCTGCAAACGGCTGTAGAAGTAGCCCGACTCCTCTAGGTCAAACAGCTTGCCCATGTGCTCGGACGTGTCGTACTTCCACGTGGTGGACTGGTAGATGGGCACCTGGCGCGGCTCGGCATCTCCCGGGTGATAGCCGCCCTGAACACATGTAGTTCCGATGGTCTGCTCGCTCATATCTAGCTCCCTTGCCTGGGTTACGTTTTATTCGGTTCACGATACCGCTACCCTGCACCCCTCTCAACCCATCCCCAAGGTAGGTTAATGGACAAATTGATCAGAGGTATTTATCTCAAGCCTTGGGCATTTGCTCGATAGATAAAAACGAGGCATACATGAAGCTCTCGATGATTACATGCCCCGTCACGGGTACCATAGGCGGGTACACCGTAACCAAGGAGACAACGATGAAGCAAATCGATACGGCCCAACTCGACATCACCGCCTGTCAGGCTCAGGCTGCCGAATACCACGCCCGTGGCTTTAACTGCGCCCAGGCCGTCGCCTGCACGCTCGCGCCCGCTGTCGGGCTCGACCCCCAGGTCGCCTTTACCCTCACCGAGGGCTTTGGCGCCGGCATGGGCGGTATGACCGAGACCTGCGGCGCCATCTCGGGCGCCGTGGCCATCATGGGCTTTGTAATGAGCGATGGCATGGAAAACCCGAAGACCAAGGGCCAGACCTACAAGCTGTCGCGCGAGATTGCCAAGCGCTTTGGCGAGAAGAACACGACGACCGTCTGCGGCACGCTCAAGGGCATCGGATCGGACAAGGGTCCGCTCCGCAGCTGTCCCGGTTGCATCGACGATGCCGTCGAAATCGCCTGTGATGTACTAAAGCAGCTCGCCGAGTAAACGGCAGCGACATAAAACGACGGTCGGTGTGCTTGGGATCCGTCCAAAAGCACGCCGGCCGTCGCCGTTAGAACTCGGCAAATTCGGGAGTGCTGACCTCAATCTCCTCGCGCCCCGCCATAAGCTCGCGCATCTTAGCGCAAAACGACTCCTGCTCCCCCGCCTTAAACACCAAATGAAGTGTCACGGCATCCGCGTACTCGGTATCCGAAACCTTGGCACCGGAATCCTGGGCCAAGCGAAGCACCTGCTCATACTGCGGATAGGCCACATGCACGTCAACCGGCACGACGCTTGTCATCTCGACGATCTGCCCGGCCTCCTGAGCCGCGGCCACCGCCGCCTGCGTCGCCGCGGTATATGCGCGCACCAAGCCACCAGGACCCAACAGCGTGCCACCAAAATAGCGCGTCACTACGCAGCAAACATTTTTGAGCGCCGCACCGCGCAACACCTCGAGCGTCGGCATACCGCTCGTGCGGCTCGGCTCACCATCATCGCTCTGGCGCTCGCGTCCATCGACCAAAATCCACGCGGGAACATTGTGTCGAGCGTCGTAATGACGCTTGCGAACCATCTCGATAAAGGCATTCGCCTCGTCCTCGGACTCAATATGGACCAGCTGGGCAATAAACCGGCTCTTGCGGTCCACAAACTCGCCCGAAGCCTCAATATTCGATTGCAGAGTAAAATAGCTGTCCAACAAAGCCCCTCAACAAAATAAAGCGCAGCAACGAACAGCTTCAATAATACGGCAAAGGCCGTACCGATTGTCAGGGTAACAAAAATGCCAAGTGGGCCGATAAGCCGGGTTCTGTCGTGAACGGTCATTTATCTTGTCTGCACGTTACCATGCAGCTCCACGCACGCTACCCGAACGCGGACCGGGCCGGCCCATAGCGTTCCTATTCGCGCTTGCTCCGGATGGGGCTTGCCAAGCCGCCGTGTTGCCACGACGCTGGTGGTCTCTTACACCACCGTTTCAGCTTTTCCCTTTACGCCTTGCGGCGCAGGTGGGAGTCTTCTTTTCTGCGGCGCTTTCCGTCGGATCACTCCGCCCGGCCGTTAGCCGGCATCCCGCCCTCTGGAGCCCGGACTTTCCTCACGCGTACCGCAAGCAGCACATCGCGCGACCGTCTGGCCCACTCAGCAGTGCAAGAGTGTAGCACACCGTTACCGCAGGCAATGGCACAACGCAAACGCTCGACACGATAAACCAAGAACCGCCATGCGCTACAATGGTCCTGTCGATGGGCAACGTCGTCAGTCGAGACGCGACCGCGCTCCGCACCCCTCCGTCTACTCGGTGTGTTCCCGCCTCCTCCCCGAGGCGGGATGTCGGCTTTTTTTCATGCACCGACAATCCAATAGCCTGTGGACAGCCCGGCAGCATTGCGCATCTCGGCGCCAAATGCAAAAAGGGACCCGTCCATTACGGACGGATCCCTTAAAACAAGTGATCGTCAAACCGAATTACTCGGCGTCGGTCTCCTCGTCCTTCTTCTCGGAAGGCAGCGGGGTAACCTCGATCTCGACGCCCAGAGTCTCAGCAGCAGACTTCATGGACAGGGAGATACGACGACGGTCGAGATCGATCTCCATGACCTTAACCTGAACCTTGTCGCCCACGTGGGTGACCTGAGAAGGCTGATCGACGTGCTTGTTGGCCATCTCGGAGATGTGCACCAGGCCCTCGATGCCCTCGCCCAGATCGACGAAAGCGCCGAACGGGACAAGCTTGGTCACAGTGCCCTCGACGATAGCGCCGACGGGGTACTTCTTGACCAGTGCGCGCCACGGATCCTCGGTGGTCTGCTTGAGACCCAGGGAGATGCGCTCGCGGTTGAGATCGACGTCGAGAACCTCGACCTCGACCTCCTGGCCGACCTTGACAACCTCGGAAGGATGGTTGACGTGGTTCCAGGAGAGCTCGGAGATGTGGATGAGGCCGTCGATACCGCCGAGGTCGACGAAGGCGCCGAAGTCGACGATGGAGGAAACGGTGCCCTGGAGACGCATGCCAGACTTGAGCTTGGACAGGATCTCGGAGCGCTCGGCCTTACGGGACTCCTCGAGCACGACGCGACGGGAGAGGACGACGTTGTTGCGGTTGCGGTCCATCTCGATGACGCGGGCCTCGATGCGGGTGCCCATGTAAGAGGTGAGGTCCTTGACGCGACGGAGGTCGACGAGGGAAGCGGGCAGGAAGCCACGCAGGCCGATGTCGAGGATCAGGCCGCCCTTGACAACCTCGATAACCTCGCCCTCGACGTTCTCGCCGGAGTTGAACTTCTCCTCGATGCGGTTCCAAGCACGCTCGTACTCGGCACGCTTCTTGGACAGGACCAGACGACCGTCCTTGTCCTCCTTCTGGAGAACCAGAGCCTCGATGGGATCACCGAGTGCAACGATGTCTGCAGGATTAGCGTCCTTGCGGATGGACAGCTCGCGGACCGGGATAACGCCCTCGGACTTGAATCCGATGTCAACGAGCACCTCGTCATGCTCGATCTTAACGACAGTGCCGTTAACGAGATCGCCCTCATCAAAGTCGGTAATCGTACCGTCGATGAGGTTGTTCATCTCCTCCTCGTTGACATCGTCAAGAGAGAAAATGGACGAGTTCTGAATCTCACTCAAAGGTGGACCCCTTTCGAACTACGGGGCCCCGATTGCTAGGACCTACAGAAGGGTGCGACAAGCACACAACGTTTAGGAACACTCGGGAGCCGACAGATACTAATGTGACGCTTATGCAATCACGTTCGTATAGGTTACGGGGAAATGAGTTCGATTTCAAGCGTGAACTGCGATTTTTTACTCGTGTGGAGACTTTTTCGTAATCTTATGAACACACGTCTCCGCAACTTGACGATAACCAGCCAGGCATTCGGCTTTGGGGTAAAGTATCCGGAGCCAACGATTCTAGATCGATTTTTCGAGAAAGGTGCCCGCGTGCTCAAAGCAGTCGTTTTCGATATGGACGAAACGCTTCTTAGCATCAACCTCAACGCGTTCATCCTTCGCTATTTTAAGGATGTCTCTTCGATGCTCGCGGATATCGGGCGCCGCAGCCGCGGTGGCACGATGGCACGCCTCGGCACCATCCTGGTCGACCTCAACGCCAATCGCCGCAGCAGCACGGACAATCGCACCAATCTTGAGTTTTACCAAGAAGAGGTCGAGCGCCGATGCGGCATTTGCCTCTCGGACCCACTTATCTACGAGGCGTTTACCTACTACGACCGCGAAGTTCTTCCGTACAAGAATGACGAACTCATCAACGCCCATGCCATGCCGGGCGCACACGCCGCGCTTCAGGCCGTACAGGACGCTGGACTGCGTTGCGCGCTCTTTACCAACCCCAGCTTTCCCCAGGGGGCCATCGAGTGCCGCATGGGTTGGGGCGACCTGGCCGACGCCCCCTTTGAGCTCGTCACGCACATGGGAAACGCCACCCGCTGCAAGCCTGATGCCACCTACTATCTAGAGCAGCTTCAGGTGATGGGGCTCGAACCGCACGAGGTCCTTATGGTGGGCAACGATCCCAAACGCGACTTCCCTAGCCCCGCCTGCGGCATTCAGACTGCCTATGTAGGCCAGGGCAAGCCCAACCGAATCACCTGGCGCGGAACCATGGAAGGCTTCGCCCGCGACTTTAACGCCGTAGTAGAAGCCTTCTACGAACACCAAGTAGCCGACGAACTGTCCTAGCACACTTGGGTTTTGCCGATCATGATGTTGAGGATCTCGACGTCGGTGTCCTTCATGCCCACACGGCCCACGTAGCCCATGCTGGCAATCGTCTGCTCGACGGTATCCTGGATCAAACCCTCGCCGGCACGGAAGCCACGGCCCTGCATGGCCATATCGTGGCCCAAAATCGCCGCATCGACGGCAGCGGAAATCTTGGCGGCACAGCTTGCCTTGGCGCCATCGCACACGATGCCGCCAACGTTGCCGAGCGTGTTCGAGACCGTCGCGCCAATCTGCTCGCGCGTACCACCGCACAGCCAGGTAATCGCAGCGCCGGCGCCGCACGCGGCACAAATAGCACCGCAAAACGCCGAGAGCGCACCAATATAGCTCTTGATATGCACAGCGATAAGATCGGACAGCATCACGGCGCGCACCAGGCGATCGTGGTCGCAGCGCAGATACTCGGCATACTCCATAACGGGCAGCGCGCAGGTAATGCCCTGATTGCCCGAGCCGCACACAATGGCGACCGGCAGCGCGCAACCGTTCATGCGGGCGTCGGACCCGGCGGCCGCACGGGCACGGGCACGGCAGGCGACGTCATCGGCACGAGCACCTAGCAGCGTACGACCCACCTCGGCGCCCCAAGCGTGCGCAAGGCCCTCGGCACTGATTGCGCCATTCAGCTCAATCTGACGCTCAACGGCAGCGCGGGCGCCCTCAATGTCACCGTCCTCGATAAAGTCGATGATGGAATCAATGGACATGGGCGTATCGGCGTTATCTGCCGCACGCTCGGCCACCACGCGCTCGGCGCAGGCGGCGCACTCCCCCGCCGACTTGCCGCATACCGGAATACCATCGAGCGTATGGCACGTGACATTAGTGTGGTGATCGGTAATCTCGACGACCGCGGTATGGCCCCCGGCCGTCGCAGTCACCTTGATGTAGAGGTTGGGCACACCCTCGACAAGCGACACATCGCAGTAGCCAGCGTCGGCGAGGAGCTCGGCCACACGAGCGCGGTCTTCATCGTTAACGCTCTCGAGCACCTCGAGCGCGCTCTTGGCGTCACCGCCCACGGCGCCCAGCACGGCCGCGGCCTCAATACCGTGCATACCGCCCGAGTTGGGCACGGTCACGCTCTTAACGTTCTTGATTATGTTACCCGAGCAGGCAACATCCATATGATCGGGTTCGCAACCGAGCGTCTGGCTCGCCAGCGCCGCTGCATAGGCAACGGCAATGGGCTCGGTGCAGCCGAGTGCACAGACAAGCTCGCGGTTCAAAACATCGCAAAACGCGGCATCACGGATGGAATCGGTAGGCATAGGTATCTCCTGCTTGCATAACGGGCTGGACTCTCAAAAAAGTTAGCTCCTTTATTTGATAACAATGCATCAAAAACCGCAACCACGGTTCCGGCGGACGGCGCTCAAGCACAAACTGGCGGCATTCATTCATGAAAAGCAGGTCTTGTTGCATGCTAAAGCGTTTGACCAAAAAACGCCCGAGCGTTTACACAAAAGTCGCGCTATCATGCAGTCGAACGCGGTAAAACCTTTAGCAATTCCGCCGCACGGACCAGAGAGGAACCACTCATGAAGATCGGTATCGGTAACGACCACGCCGCCGTCGAGCTCAAGAACATCATTTCCGAGCACCTGAAGGAGCGCGGCTGCGAGGTCGTGAACTATGGCACCGACACCTCCGAGAGCTTCGACTACCCCATCGCCGGTTACAAGGTGGGCAAGGCCGTGGCCAACGGTGACGTCGACCTGGGTATCTTGATCTGCGGTACCGGCGTCGGGATTAGCCTGGCTGCCAACAAGGTCGAGGGCGTACGCGCCGTCGTGTGCTCCGAGCCCTTCAGCGCCAAGCTCTCCCGTATGCACAACAACACCAACGTGCTGGCCTTTGGCGCCCGCGTCGTGGGCTCCGAGCTCGCCAAGATGATTGTCGACGAATGGCTCGACGCCGAGTTTGAGGGCGGCCGCCACGAGCGTCGCGTCAATCTCCTCAACGAGATCGACCAGACCCGCGGACTAAAGATTGTCGACGAGGCCTAAAGACTTACAAAGCCATACGCTAGCGCCAGCCCCCGCCCGGAAGAAACATCCGGACGGGGCTCTTTAGTAGTTTTCTATGCGTTTACCAAAAATCTACCGGAATAAAAGGGCGCCGCGGTTGGAATTCCGCGGCGCCCAAGCCACACGCTAACAGCTTTAAGGAGTCAAAGCTGGTTTAGCCAAAGAAGCGCTTGATCTCGATCTCGGCGTTCTCCAGGCAGTCGGAGCCGTGGATCACGTTGGCGTTGACATCGACAGCGAAGTCGCCGCGAATGGTGCCGGGCGCAGCATCAAGCGGGTTGGTAGCGCCCATAAGGGTGCGCATCTTGGAAACAGCGGAGAGACCGGAAACGACCATCTTGACGACCGGACCGCTCGTCATAAAGTCGCAGAGACCGCCAAAGAAGGGCTTGTCGGCCAGATGGGCGTAGTGCTCCTCGACGGTAGCGCGCTCGAGCGTGGTCATCTCCATGCGCTCGATGACAAGGCCGCTACGCTCAATACGAGCAACGATCTCGCCGATCTTGCGATCGCGCACCGCGTCGGGCTTAATCATGATGAAGGTCTTCTCGATAGCCATAAGGTAGCCTTTCAAGTAGGTTCGCGCGTGCCCAAGTCCCATTCCGGCACCCGCCTGGACTGCATCGTAACAGAGTTTTAGCTGCAGTTAAACAAAAAGCTGTTTATTGAAACGCTGCAATTTATTAAAGCGCTCCATATATGTCACTTCTGTTTCGAAGCCCGATTAGAGTACCATCCGACCGCTCATCAACCACATGGAACAGAGCGGGCGGTCGGTTGCCACCCGCGAACGTACCCCCTTCACAACCTGCCCAAAGGTCCTACAGAAGTTCTCGACAAGCCCCTCCCCCATAGCAGCAAAATAGGGGCGCCCGCATCAGCAGACGCCCGTAAAGCTAAAACGATTTATCAATAAATGGACAATACGTCTTCAGCCAAACCTCTACTTTGCCCCGTGGCCCATCTCGACGACCTTGGATAACGAGCCAAACACACCCTCATCGGCCGCGAGCTGCGCCTCGGCGCTTCCCAACTGCACGGCAACGGCAGCAGGGGCGGTACCACCCTCGGTCGTGCGCGCGGCGACAATCGACGGGATGTCGAGTGCCTCGGTAATGTCGCGCTCAAAGAGCGGACTTGCCTCCTGAAACACCTCAAACGGCAGGTCCTCAAGATTGCAGCCGCGCTTCTCACACATCAGGACAAGATGACCCACCACGGCATGTGCCTCGCGGAACGGCAGGCCGCGCTTTGCCAGGTAATCGGCAACATCAGTGGCTGCCAAGTGGCCCACACCACACTCGCGCGCCATGGCGTCCTCGTTGACAGTCCAGGTCGAGATCATGCCGGCCATAACCGACAGGCACTGCATGAGCGTGTGAGCGGTATCGAGCGCGCCCTCCTTGTCCTCCTGCAAGTCCTTGTTATAAGCGAGCGGCAGGCCCTTCATGGTCACAAGCAGCTGCACCAGGTTGCCATAGACTCGGCCACTCTTGCCGCGGATAAGCTCGGCAAAGTCGGGGTTCTTCTTCTGCGGCATGATGGACGAGCCGGTGGAATACGAGTCGGAAAGCGTGATAAAGCCGAATTCGGAGCTCGACCACACCACGATCTCCTCGGAAAGACGCGACAGGTGCATGGCCATGACGGAGCCGGCGTAATGCAAATCGAGCAGGAAATCACGGTCGGAAACCGCATCGAGCGAGTTGGGAATCACACCCGCAAAGCCAAGCTCGGCAGCTGTCATCTGGCGATCGAGCGGATAGCTCGTACCGGCAAGAGCGGCAGCACCCAGCGGGCAGTTGTCAGCGGCATCAAAGGCAGCCTTCAGGCGTGTAAAGTCGCGCGCGAACATCCAGGAATACGCCAGCAGATGATGCGACAGCAGCACGGGCTGAGCATGCTGCATGTGCGTGTAGCCCGGCAGAATCACCTTGTCGTACTTCTTGGCCGCATCCACCAGCACATGGCGCAGCTCAAGATTGGCCTCCATGAGTTCCTTGGCCAGCGCCTTGACGCCCAGACGCGTATCGGTCGCCACCTGGTCGTTGCGCGAACGCCCGGTATGCAAGCGCTTACCGGCCTCGCCGATGCGGCGCGTCAGCTCGCTCTCGATGGACATATGAATGTCCTCATCGTTGATATCGAAGGTGAAGTTGCCGGCATCGATATCCTGTTCGATTCCGGTCAGGCCCTCGGCAATCGCCTGCTCGTCCTCGGCACTGATGATGCCCTGGGCCGCCAGCATCTTGGCATGCGCCTTAGAACCGGCGATATCCTGCTTATAGAGATGTTTGTCAACCGGCAGCGACGCGCCAAACTCCTGCGTGACCTCGGCCACTCCCGCCTCAAAACGACCGCCCCAAAGAGCCATGGAACCGTCCCCTTTCTCCAAATACCAAAACAAGCGCCCAAAGCAATGAGCCATGTCGCTAAAGCGATTTTTCAACCGCAAGTTTTACACATTCCCCACCGTGCACGGGGCCATGTAGCTAATATGCAAAGAAGTGACGCACGAGGCACTTGGTGCCCAACGTCTCCCTCCGGATGTTGCCTTGCGAACCATCGATCCAGGCCTTCAGGCTCATAGGAACATCCTCGACCTTTGCAGCATCGAACTCGGGCGCGAGGGCAAGCAAGGCATGCGCGATAGCGTTGAACATAATGGATACTCCTCATATATATAGGCACAGAGCCGCCAAATTGATAGAAGGAGCCCCGCTGGACAACCCCGGCGGGGCTCGGACTCAGCCGTAGACGCGGCATCATTTATGCGGGCGGAACGTAGGGGCCACCGATGTTAAGAAGTGTCAGCAAGCATAACGAAAGGTAGGGACCCCGTGCGCCCGTTATGTATCACGCGGATGGGCCGCGCGGATACCAAGGGAAGGAGGCGCTAGGCCTGGGCGGCAGCGGAGCTGGGACCCTGGACCTTTGCCCACGTCTTGAGCGACAGCGTATCGATCTCGATAAAGCCGGCGCTGGCCTTCTCGTCAAACGTGGTGTCGCGGTCGTAGGTAGCCAGACCGTAGTCATACAGGCTAAACGGGCTCTTGCGACCGACGACATGGCAGTTGCCCTTAAAGAACTTCAGACGGACGGTACCGGTCACGAACTTCTGGGTATCGGCCATAAAGGCATCGAGCGCGTTCTTGAGCGGGCTGTACCACTGGCCGTTGTACACGGCGGTGGCCCAATCCTGCTCGAGCTTGATCTTGGTCTTGAGCAGGTCGCCCTCGACGCAAATGTCCTCAAGTGCCTTGTGGGCGGTGATGAGCGTCAGGGCGCCGGGAACCTCATAGCACTCACGGCTCTTGAGGCCCACCAGACGATCCTCGACCAGGTCGAGACGGCCAAAGCCGTTGTCACCAGAGATCTTGTTGAGGGCGATGACGATCTCGGAGAGCTTCATCTTCTTGCCGTCGACGGCGACGGGCTTGCCGGCCTCAAACTCAATCTCGGTATACGTCGGGGTGTCGGGCGCGTCCTCGGGGTTCTTGGTCATAACCCAGGCGTCATCGAGCGGCTCGTTCCAGGGATCCTCCAGGTGACCGCACTCAATGGCGCGACCCCACAGGTTGTCGTCGATGGAGTAGGGGTTGTCGTTGGCGCCCTCGGGAACCGGCACGTTGTGGGCGTGAGCATAGGCAACCTCATCGGGACGGCACTTCAGATCCCACTCGCGAACCGGGGCGATAACCTTAAGCTCGGGGTCGAGGGCCTTGACGGCAGCCTCAAAACGAACCTGGTCGTTACCCTTGCCGGTGCAGCCGTGGGCGACGTAGGTCGCGCCAAACTCGTGAGCGACCTCGACAAGCTTCTTGGCGAGCAGCGGGCGAGACAGCGCGGAGAGCAGCGGGTACTTGTTCTCGTACATGGAGTTTGCGGCGATGGCCTTAGTCAGGAACTCATCGGAGAACTCGTCGCGCAGGTCGAGCACCTGGCAATCGAGAACGCCCAGGTCAAGCGCCTTCTGCTTCTTGGCATCCAAGCCGGTCTCCTCCTGGCCCACGTTGCCGCAGACGCAAACGACATCGAGATTCTTCTCGTCCTGGAGCCACTTGACACATACGGATGTATCAAGACCACCGGAATATGCGAGAACGACTTTTTCCTTGCTCATGGCTGTTTCCTTTCGCCCTTGGTAGCTAGTTAGAACATCGGTCAGTTGCAAGTCATTTCGAGGTCAAAAAACCGTGCAATATCAGGTTAAATAGCAAAAAGCGGCACAGCATGCCCTAGAAACATGCAGCAATGTCGTGCTAAAACCCAACGACCTCAAAATGACTCTGTTGGGGCATTTAGCCCCATGCGGACAGAGACGATTGTTATCGTCGTCGGGAAATTGCGCGCTGGCGTCGGATGGCATTGTCTGCAGTAGTGATAATCTTTACGAACTGCATCTGCCTCTCCTTTCACCTATCGCCGGGCGCAATTCTAATATCGTAAACGGTACCTTTTCCTCGGTAAGCGGTTGTTTTTCCGTCTCCGTTTTCGATGGTCGCTATATTACGCTAAAGTGCCTGCTGTACAAGCGACAAATTCAAATTTCTGAAAAGTTTTTTCATTACTTTGTGAATGATGATGCAAATATGCGCCAATCCTGCGAAAATACGCCCGACTATCAAGTAGAGGGTCAATCACCCGAAACATTCTGGAAACCGAAAGGCGCGTTTTATGCAGACTTACGAATCAGACGCCAACATCGGCAACATTAAGATTCTCGCTGTCGATATGGACAAGACGTTACTGACCGACGAGCGCGTGCTGCCTCAGGGCCTCGACGAGCGCCTGGACAAGCTCGCCGAGGCTGGCATCGTGTTCTGCCCCGCCAGCGGACGCCCCGCCCCCAAACTCGAGGAGATGTTTGAGGACATCAAGAGCCGCATCGCTTTTTGCCCCGATAACGGCGCGTGCGTTATCTACCGCGGCAACTATATCTATAAGAGCACTATCGACGTGGCGCTGTATCAGCAGGTCTTGAGCCGCGCCTCGGAGGATTCGCGCGCTGTCCCCGTCCTGTGCTGCTTCGACGAGTTCTATGTACTTGCCCGCGATCATCAATACCACGACGAGATCAGCGTCTACTACAACACGATCAACTACGTCGATAGCTTTGAGGGCATTGACATCGAGTCTAACAAGATTTCGATCTTCTTCCCCGCCTACGATGCCGAGCCAGCGTTTCGCGAGGACTACAGCCCGGCATTCTCGGACCGACTCTATGTCACCAATGCTGGCCGCGAGTGGATCGACTTTATGAACCTGGGCGTCGACAAGGGGTCGGGCGTAGCACATCTCTGCGAGCGCCTGGGCATCGATATCGCCGACGCCGCTGCCGTGGGCGATACGTACAACGACATCCCCATGCTGGAGCGCGTCGGGCATAGCTTTATCGTGGACAATGCCGAGGAGCACATGAACGCGCATGCCAAATGGCGCATTCCGAGCAACAACGACGGGGGCGTACTGACGCTCATCGACGCCATCTTGGCGGCTCGTTAACGGGGCTCGTCGGACCCAGCCGGGCGCCAAGATGGCGTCTTGAGTGTCTAGATACTTAGCTGAAATGATTTGAGCAGAGGGGAGCTCCTTGTTGGGAGGGGCTCCCCTCTGTTTTGGTTACTGTGGGACAAATTAATCAGTAGTGTTTGTCCCAAATCTTAAGTATGTGGGGGCTTGCGTCTTGGGCGAGCTTGCCTTACGGAGTGCTTCCCTATTTCGCGTCGGCCCAGGTTATGCCGGTGCTGGCTTCGGCGATCAACGGTACGCGGAGGTCTACGACGTGTTCCATGACGTCGCGGACCATGGTGGTTAGGCGCTCGACTTCGTCGACGGGGCACTCAAAGTCCAGTTCGTCGTGTACCTGCAGGATCATGTGAGCGGCAAAGCCTTCTTCTTCCAGTCGGCGGCTCACGCGGGCCATCGCGATCTTGATGATGTCGGCGGCGGTACCCTGCATGGGGTGGTTCATGGCCGTGCGCTCACCAAAGCCGCGGAGCTGCGGGTTTTTGGCCTTGAGCTCAGGAATATGGCGACGGCGGCCGTACATGGTCTCGGCGTAGCCCGTCTGCTTGGCACGTGCCACCACATTGTCGAGGAACGTGCGCACGCCCGGGTAGGCCTCGTAGTAACGGTCGATCATGTCGCGTGCCTCGGCCATCGAGATATGCAGCGACTGCGACAGGCCGTAGGCCTGCTGACCATACACGATGCCAAAGTTCACGGCCTTGGCGCGGCTGCGCAAGTCGGGCGTCACCTCGGACACCGGCACGCCAAACACGCGCGCGGCCGTCTCGGCATGGAAGTCCTCGCCCTCGTTAAAGGCGCGCACCAAGTGCTCGTCACCCGAAAGATGTGCCAGCAGACGCAGCTCGATCTGCGAGTAGTCCACCGCCAAAAAGACGCTTCCCTCGCCTGCCGAAAACGCCGTCTTGACAGTACGCCCCAGCTCCGAGCGAGTCGGAATATTTTGCAGATTGGGGTCGCTCGAAGACAGACGCCCCGTCGCCGTGATGGTCTGGTTGTACGTGGTGTGCACACGGCCGTCACCACGGCGCAGCGGGCCCAGGGTGTCCAGATAGGTGGATTTGATCTTAGACTTCTCACGCCAGTCCAAGATCAGACGCACGATTTCGTGGTCACGCGCAAGGTCGCTCAGCACCTTGGCGTTGGTCGAATAGTAGCCGCGCTTAGTCTTCTTGAGGCCCTTGGTCGGAAGCCCCATCACATCAAAGAGCACATGCGACAGCTGCATGGGACTGCCAATATTAAAGGTCTCATCACCCGCTAGGTCGCGAATGCTGCGCTCGACCTCGGTGATCTGGGTCGCCAGGCCCTCGGACAGATTACGCAGGCGGTCGGGATCCACGAGCATGCCCGCGCGCTCCATCTTGGCAAGCACCGGCACGAGCGGCATCTCGATGCCATCGAACACGTTGGCAGCGTTCTCACGGGCCATGCGGTCGCGCAGCGGCGCCACGAGCGTCAGCGTCAGGGCCGCAGTGCGGGCAGCGGGAACAGGAGCGTGCTCGCCGGCACCCTCCGCGCCGCGCGCCGCAGGCAGCGCCATCTGCAGATAGGTATCAGCCAGATACGCCTCATCAAACTCGGAGCGGTCGGAATCCAGCAGGTAGGCGGCGACCACGGTATCGAAGATGCGCGTGGAATCGACGGCCAGCGGATCCATAAGCTCGGGCTCAGAAGAATCAATGGGCGAAAGCTCATGCAGCAGCGCCTTCATATCCGGGCTCGCCACACGGCCCTCCATAAACAGGCGCGCGAGCACGCCAGCGATCACGCCGCGGACGAAGTTGAAGCCCTCAACCTCAGCCGCCGCACCGCTGTCGCCCTCCTCGAGCGCGAACAGGCCCTTGGACGTCGCCAGCCACAGCGTGCGCGTCAGTCCAAAGAGCGCGCCCTCTTCCTTGTCGTCGTCCACCACGGCGGCGACCCACTCGCCGGCATCAATCGCGCGGGAGACCTCAGCCGCAACGGCGCCAAGCGCGTCGGCATCGCCGGCGGCGGCACGCGAAACGGCAGGCATCTCAAACGCGCTGCCAGCGGCCGCAGCCCCACCCTCGCCGCCAATCAGCGAGAGGAAACGGTTCTGCATGGCCGTGATGCCGAGCGTGCCCAGCGCCGCGGACACCTCGTCGGCAGAAAACGCCGGGAAGGACGTTGCGTCAAAGTCGAGCTCGACGGGCGCATCGGTGCGGATGGTCGCCACCTTACGGCTCAGCAGCGCGTCGTCGATGTGTGCACGCAGGTTCTCGCCCATCTTGCCCTTGACCTCGTCAGCGTGCGCAATGACCTCGTCCAGGCTGCCGTACTGTGCAATGAGCGCACTCGCCTTTTTGGGGCCGATGCCCGGTACGCCGGGAATGTTGTCCGACGTATCGCCCTTCAGACCGTAAAAATCGGGCACGAGCGCCGGCGTAATGCCGTGATACAGGTCGTCTACGCTCTCGGGCGTCATGATCGCCACGTCGGACAGGCCCTTGCGAGTCGAGACCACGTTAACGTGCTCGGTCACAAGCTGATACATGTCACGGTCGCCGGTCACCAGCAGCATGTCACAGCCGGCCTGCTCGCCCAGGCGCGCCATAGTGCCCAGGATGTCATCGCCTTCCCAGCCCTCGGACTGCAGAATCGGCACATTGAGCGCACCGAGCAGCTCCTTGATCATCGGAAACTGCGCATGCAGATCGGGGTCCATGGGCGGGCGTTGCGCCTTATACTGCGGCAGCATCTCCATGCGCACGCGCGGTTTGCCCTTGTCAAACGCCACGACCACACCGTCGGGGTTAAAGGCATCGATCATCTTAAGAAACATGTTCAGAAAGCCAAAGATCGCGTTGGTGGGGCGACCGTCCGGCGCGTTCATGGTGGGCGGCACGGCGTGGAAGGCGCGGTGCATGAGCGAGTTGCCGTCGATAACGGCAAAAGTGCGGCGCTTGTCAGACATATTAAATACCTCGCTTTGGACTGGGCACGGTTTGCTCACTCCAGTTTACACGCTCCCCGCCCCGCGGCCACCGCACATCAAGCTCCCCCGCCACCGTGAGCCCGCGCGTGATACGATGGCTCACGGTACATCAACCAGCACGATCGATCCGAAAGGAGCCTGCGTCATGGAGCGTCCCTGCGCATGGAAAAAGTACACGCCACAGCAAGTCGAGGAGCTCGAGGAGCTTTGCCGCGGCTATAAGCAGTTTTTGAGCGAGAACAAGACCGAGCGCCTGTGCGTCAAGACCGGTATCAAGATGGCCGAGGAGGCGGGATACGTCGACCTGGAGACTGTGATCGCCGAGGGACGCGCGCTCAAGGCCGGCGACAAGGTGTACGCCGCCAATCACGGCAAGGACCTCATGCTCGTCAACCTGGGCACCGCCCCGCTCGAGCAGGGCTTTAACATCCTGGGCGCCCACGTTGACTCGCCGCGCCTGGACCTTAAGCAGAACCCCGCCTTCGAGGCCGGCGACATGGCTTATCTCGACACGCACTACTATGGCGGCGTCAAGAGCTACCACTGGGTCGCTTCCCCGCTCGCGCTCGTAGGCGTCATCTGCAAAAAGGACGGCACCACCGTCGACATCAACATCGGCGACAAGGCCGACGATCCGGTCTTTACCATCTCCGACCTGCTGATCCACCTCTCGAGCGAGCAGATGGCCAAGCCCGCCAAGGACGCCGTCGACGCCGAGATCCTCGACGTGATCGTGGGCGGCCGCCCCGTCAAGTTTGACGAGGACGACAAGGACGCCCCCAAGGAGCCCGTCAAACAGATGTTCCTGGACATCCTCAAGGAACAGTACGACGTCGAGGAGGAGGACTTCCTCTCTGCCGAGATCGAGGTCGTGCCCGCCGGCCCCGCCCGCGACATGGGTCTCGACCGCTCCATGATCTTGGGCTATGGCCACGACGACCGCGTCTGCGCCTACCCCTCCATGCTCGCTCAGATCAACGTGGCAGACGTCGAGCGCACGAGCATCACGCTCATCGTCGACAAGGAGGAGATCGGCTCCGTGGGTGCCACCGGCATGACGAGCCGTTTCTTCGAGAACACCGTCGCCGAAATCATGACGCTCGCCGGCGAGAGCAGCCCGCTGGCCCTGCGCCGCGCACTCGCCCGCAGCCGCATGCTCTCCTCTGACGTGTCCGCCGGCTTTGACCCGGGCTACGCCGGCAAGTTCGAGACCAAGAACGCAGCCTTTATGGGTCGCGGCCTGTGCTTTAACAAATACACGGGCAGCCGCGGCAAGGGCGGCTCCAACGACGCCGACGCCGAGTACGTGGCCCTCATCCGCGACATCATGGACGAGGCGGGCGTTGACTTCCAGACCTGCGAGCTCGGCCGCGTCAACGCGGGCGGCGGCGGCACCATCGCCTACATCATGGCCGAGTACGGCATGAACGTCATCGACTCCGGCGTTGCCGTCCTGTCCATGCACGCCCTGTGGGAGGTCGCTAACAAGGCCGATATCTACGAGGCCTATCGCGGCTACAAGGCCTTCCTCGAGCGCGCCTAACCGACCCTTCATCAGTTGCGGTGAAATACGGACTAAACTGGCCCATAAACGGCCAAGACAGACCGTATTCCACCGCAACTTCCTTCTTGGCAGAGGAGAGTCCATGCTGCAGGTCATCATTTCGCCCGCCAAGCAAATGCGCGCGGCCCAAGATGCTTTTGAAGTCCAGGGCATTCCACCCTCTGCGCACGAGACGGCTCGCCTCCACCGCGCATTGCTAGATATCGAGCGGAATGAAGGCAGCGGCGGCCTGCAGGCGCTGTGGAACGTGAGTGACAAACTGCTGGGACCTTGCCTCAACACCCTGCGTGAGTTCCGGCCCATCCTGAATAACGGCGATCTTGACAATCCCGCACTCGCCCGTCACCTCTCCCCTGCCGTCATGTCCTATCACGGCATTCAATACCAGAGCATGGCGCCCGAGGTCATGGATGCCGCACAGCTCGCATGGCTGCAAGACCATCTGTGGATCCTCTCGGGCCTTTACGGATGCGCACGCCCCTTTCATGCCGTTGAACCGTATCGACTGGAGATGGGCGCGAAGCTCGCCGTCGACGATGCCCGAAACCTCTACGCGTTTTGGAGCGACAAGCTCGCGCGGGCTATCGCCCCGGCAGGCTCAAACACCACGATCGTCAACCTCGCCAGCGTAGAGTATGCCAAAGCCGTTCTGCCCCACCTCGCGGGCGACGCCACGGTCGTCACATGCCTCTTTGGCGAAGGCATCCGCAACGGCAAGCCCATCCAGCGCTCGACCGCCAGCAAAAAGGCGCGCGGCGCCATGGTGCGGTGGATGGCAGAAAACAAGCTCGAGGATACAAGCGAACTTACCGCATTCAACATCGGCTATCGTCACATCCCCGAGCTTTCAGACAAAGACTCCCTGGTTTTCATGAACGCGCGGGCACAATAGGCCCACCGTTTCCAAACACCCCGTTACTCCGCCAAGCCATCGGCCTTTGCAATCTCGCTCGTCGAGCCATCTTGATAAGTAATCTTTACGTGCTCGACCTCGGACACCGTAACACCCGCAGGAGGCTCCAGACGCCATTCCGTCAGGGCGATATCCATGGTCGTGGGGACGTCTCCCCGGTCTTTGAGCTGCACCGTCAGCGTTTTAAGCGCCACGTCGTAAGTCACGCGTTCGATTTCTTCACCAGGAATCGACCCACCACTCAACTGCAGCTGCACAAACTCGTCGCGCGGATACCAATAGTCGCCTGGAACGGCGAGCGTATTGGCATTACCGCCAGTACTCCTCACCGTCATAATCGGTAGGCTATCATCAGCCTCGAACTCCCATGCAGCGCCGCCGTGACCGCCAAACGTCCAGATACAAAAGGCAATCACCAGCACGGCAAGCACCGCAAAACCAATCGCGACAAGGCCATGGTGCGCACGGCTTTCCTCGGCCGATACATCCCATTGCGTCTCTCGATATAGATGCTTGTCTTCCATGTTCGCCTCCCCACAGGCACGCTCGTTAGGCCAATCGTACCCATTCGAGCTATACTTGAGCCCATTACATAAACGGGGAGCTTGCAGGACAAGACGGCAGGCTGAGACTGGGCGCGCCCGCCCTGACCCGCAAACCTGATATGGGTAATGCCAACGAAGGGAGCCGTGCCAATGAGCACACAGACCGAGCCCAAGCTCGTCACGCAAATCGACTTCGCCCGCGCCGGGCAGATCACGCCGCAGATGAAGGAAGTCGCCGAGCGCGAGCATCGCGACCCCGAGTACATCCGCGAGCGCGTGGCCGACGGCCGCATCGCCATTCCCGCCAACATCGTGCACATCAAAAAAGGCATGCGCGCCTTTGGTGTCGGCGAGGGCCTGTCTACTAAGGTCAACGTCAACCTGGGCATCTCGGGCGATAAAGCCGATGCCGCCGAGGAATGGAAGAAGGTCAAGATCGCCGAGGACTTTGGCGCCGACGCCATCATGGACCTTTCCAACTCGGGCAAGACGCGCCAGTTCCGCCAGCAGCTCATCGACGAGACGCCGCTCATGGTGGGCACCGTCCCCATGTACGACGCCATCGGCTACATGGAAAAGCCGCTGGTCAAGCTTACCAAGGATGACCTGTTCGAGGTCGTGCGCGCGCACGCCGAGGACGGCGTGGACTTTATGACCATCCACTGCGGCATCAACAAGTCGGTCACCAAGACCTTTAAGGAGACCGGCCGCTTGATGAACATCGTGAGCCGCGGCGGCTCGCTGCTGTTTGGCTGGATGGAGGTCACCGGCAACGAAAACCCCTTCTACGAGTACTTTGACGAGCTGCTCGAGATTTGCCACGAGTACGACGTGACGATTTCGCTCGGCGACTCCTGCCGCCCGGGCTGCCTCTACGACTCCAACGACGCCACCGAGACCGCCGAGATGATCGAGCTGGGCAAGCTGTGCAAGCGCGCTTGGGCCGCCGGCGTCCAAGTCATGGTCGAGGGCCCGGGTCACATGGCGCTCGACGAGATCGCCGCCAACATGAAACTGCAGAAGCGCCTGTGCCACAACGCCCCGTTCTATGTGCTCGGGCCGCTGGTGACCGATATCGGCGTGGGTTACGACCACATCACCGCTGCCATCGGCGGTGCCATCTCCGCCAGCTCCGGTGCCGACTTCCTGTGCTACGTGACGCCGGCCGAGCACCTGTGCCTGCCCAACGCCCAGGACGTGCTCGATGGCCTCATGGCCACTAAGATTGCCGCGCACGCCGCCGATATCGCCAAGAAGGTACCGCACGCCCGCGACATGGACGACAAGATGGGCCAGGCACGCCGCAAGCTCGACTGGGATGCCATGTGGAAGTGTGCTCTCGACCCGGTCACCGGCAAGAAACGCTACGAAGAATCCCCCGCCGCCACCGAGGGCACCTGCACCATGTGCGGCAAGATGTGCGCCGTCCGCACCGTTAACAAGGTGTTCGAAGGCACGACGATCGACCTCGGCATGGAGGACTAACTCGTCACCGGAGCCACAATCGGTAACATGGTGTTCGTCAATTGTTGACGTGTGAACATTTGCTTACATTTGCGTAAAGATTGCATCGCCCGCCCGGGTTCGACATAGAGTCGGCCCGGGCATCTTTATAATGCTGGCTTAAAGACCCATTTGATTCCGACCGAACAAGGGAGCAAACATGGATCGCAGTAAGGTACCTGCCGTCCTGTCCATCGCAGGATCCGATTCCAGCGGTGGCGCCGGCATTCAGGCCGACATCAAGACCATCACGGCGCACCGCCTGTATGCCGAGACGGCCATCACCGCCATCACCGCACAAAACACGCTCGGTGTCACCGCCGTGCAGAATATCTCCCCTGATATCGTCGCTGCGCAGATCGACGCCGTATTTGACGATATCCGCCCCAGCGCCGTCAAGATCGGCATGGTTTCCTCTGCCGAGATTATCGAGGTTATCGCCGACCGCCTGAGCGCCTGGAACGCGACAAACGTGGTCGTCGACCCCGTCATGGTAGCCACCTCGGGCGCACGGCTGATTACCGAAGATGCCGCCGAGGCGCTCACCCGCCGCCTGTTCCCACTAGCAACCGTCATCACGCCCAATATTCCCGAGGCCATGGCCCTGCTTGACTACGAGGTCGACTCCGAGCGCACACAGCAAAATGCTGCCATGCTCCTCACCCGCCGCTTTGGTTGCGCATCCCTCGTTAAGGGTGGGCATCTTGTCAACGAGGCTAACGATGTATTGGCCGAACCCGCGCCACTCGATGACGAGGGCAACCATCTGGGCGATCCGCTCACCACGTGGTTCCGCCACAAGCGCATCGAGACCGACAACACACACGGCACCGGCTGCACGCTTTCGTCCGCCATCGCCTGCGCGCTGGCCCAGGGCATGGATCTTGCCGACGCCGTCAACGGCGGCAAGGCCTACCTAACCGGCGCTCTGGCCGCCGGCCTGAACATGGGCAAAGGCTCCGGCCCCGTCAATCACATGTGGCAATATTAAGATTCGCAGCCCAAAACCGCCGCAAAGGGGACAGGCACCTTTGCGGTGGCTCCCACAAACATCTCGATCTGTAACAGTAACTCGGCAAAATCGACCCTAGATGTTACAGATCAAGACAAACAATCGATATCGACCTAAATAATCTTAATCTGTAACATCTAGCCCGTTTTCGGCCTTGGAACTGTTACAGATCAAGACAAACAAACGAAACAAGCCCCCGCAAGGGGAACTCTGTGGTGGTTTGGGGCCGTGCTACTCACCGAGCATCTCTTGGAGCTTGGCTGCCACGGCATGTCCCAAGCTCTCGTGGCTTTCGGGCATCATATGCAGATAGTCGATATCGCCCGGCTCGGCAAACTCGGCGGCATTCAAAAAGTCGCAGCCAAACTGCTCGGCCACGTGCGCATAGTACTCGCCAAAATGTTCAGATGCCTCGACGGAACGCTCGTCAAAATCGGTCATATATACATCGGCGATCTGCGGCTTGATCTTGATAGGAGCCATCAGCAGGATGCGCGGGCAAGGCGCAGCGTCGGTCCACGGAAACGCGCGGACGGCGCGAATCAGCGCCATGGCGCCACGGGCGATATCGGAAGCTGTCACGTTAAAGACCGTCTTACAGTCGTTGGTGCCCAGCATGATCACAATGGCGTCCAGCGGCTTATGGGCCTCGAGCAGCATCGGAAGCGCGCGAATGCCGTTGAGGTTAGTGTCCAGATGGCACATGTCGTCGCGTACCGTCGTGCGGCCGTTGAGGCCTTCTTCAATTACATGCCAGCCCTCGCCTAAGTCACGTTGGACCACGCCACACCAGCGCACATCCTGCGCATAGCGCACCGCGGTACCGTCGCGCATGCCCGCCGGATCATAGCCATAGGTGTTGCTGTCACCAAAGCACAGAACGTTTTTCATCTTGAGCTCCTCATTCAGTAAAAAGCCGACGGGGGCAACCCCTCCCGTCGGCTTGGCATATCACATCGCGCGCACCGCTTACAGGTACTTGCGCCAGTCATCCTCGTCCTCATCATCCTCGACTGCTGTCTGGGCCTGCTCGGCGGCGCGAGCGGCTGCGGCGCGGGCGGCAACCTGGGCATAGGACTCCTCGTTGCGCTCGGGGAAGTTTGCCAGCACGTGCTCGAACTTGGCAAAGTCCTCATCCCAGCGCGTAGAGGGCACGGCAAAGAAGACCTGCTTGACCTTGAAGTCGCCCGACGCGAGCTCCTTGCGGAAGAGCTCGGCCACGGCCTCGGCATCAAAGCCGTTGTTCTCGCAGCCCCAAGCACCCAGCACGAGCTTCTCGCGACCAAGCTCATCGCAGATGGCAAGGACAAAGCGGATGCGGTCGCGCAGGGCATCCAGCAGAGCATCGTCGCTCACGCGATACTCCTGGCGGGCGCGCCTAACGTTGGGCGCGGCGGCCACGATCACGTCGGCGTATGCATGCACGTGGTTGCGGTCGAAGCGCACCGCAGGCACCACCAGCGCACGGTTGCGGTAGAGCTCGCAGTTGATGTTGCGGCGACGGTTCTCGCCGTACCACTTACGCTGCTTATCGAGAACGTTGTACAGATACGAATCGGCGCACAGCGTGGCCTCCTGGCCCAGATAACCCTGAATATATCCACCGCCCGGATTGGTAAACGAGGCAAAGGCGAGCACGGCCATGTCGCAGAACTGCGCATAGCCGCGACCGTTATCGAGGATTGCCTGCGTGGCGGAGGCATCAAGCACAGTGACCTCGGGCAGGACCGGAGCGGGCTCCTCAGCAGCAGGCGCGGACTCGACTTCGTCGGTCTCCTCTGCGGGCGCAGGTTCAGCCGCAACCTCAGCCTCGGCGGACGCAACCTCAGCCTCGGCGGACGCAACCTCAGCGGACTCAGACTCCTCGGCAACCGGCTCCTCGGCAGCCGCAGCCTTCTGGGCCTTGGCCTTCATCGCCGCGACAAAGCCGGCAGGCATACCGTCGAATTCGCGAACGCCGGCAAGCGAGCGCTCGATATCCTTGGCACACGCCTCGGACACAGTTGCCACGTGACGCTCGGCGGCCTTGGCGCGGGCCTCGCGCTTGGGGTTGGGCTGTCCCGCGCGGTTGGGCCTGCGGTTACGGTTCCTGTTGTCGACGTCTGCCATACGTGGCCACCTTTCCTGTCGCTGCCGCTATCGGCTTTTTCCCATCCATGATACCCCGCCGCGCACAAAAAAGACGGCCCCGCAGGACCGCCTTTCGCATCGTTTTACCGCGTCCGACAAGAAACGCTGCAATCCCCCGCGCTAGTCGCGACGACCGAGGATGTTCAGGATGCGCAGGAACACGTTGATAATGTCCACGAACAGGTTGGACGCCATGAGCACCGCATTGGGCAGCGTGGGTGGCACCGTCGTGGCAACATAGGTGTCGTAACCAATAAAGCCGGCGAACACCACGATCACGATCAGGTCGGTGATGGTCTGCGAGACGCCCATGAACATCAGCACGATCTCAACCAGAATCGTGGCGAGCAGAATGCCAAAACCGATGCCATATACGCGCTGGAAAAACTTGGGGAACGTCACGCCCAAGGCGCCAAAGACAAAGGTGATGGCGGCCGTGGCGATAAAGGCAGTGTTGATGGTGGGCAGGTCGTAGTTGGCAAGGCCAAACGACGCGGTCAGGCCAAAGGTACTCGCAAAGATTACGTAGCCCACAAGGGACAGGCCCACGGACTGCTTGCTGGCGGCAGCTGACATCATGACGATGCCGACAATGGTCAGGATAAACGAGCCAAAAACCAGCGGCAGGGCGGCCCCGCTCATCATCATGCGCGCAAACGACATGGTGCTCGTAAAGTAGGCGCCGGCGCCCATGGCGCAAAAGCCCAAGAAGATCAGGGCAGACATGGCGAGATTGTACGCGCGCGGCGACATCTCCTTGGCGCGGCTTGCGCCGGTCTCGACGGGGCCGTTCTGATAGCCCTGGATATCGTTCATAGCTTCGTCCTTTCAAAAAGCGCCGCGAATGACGGCGCAGCAGATGACAAGATTCCTACCATTGTACCCGAACGCCGTGCGTCCCTACCTACGGCGCTCGCCCTCGAGCGTGCGGTCAAACGCCCAGACCCACCAACGCATCACGTGGGCCTGCGAGCCGTCCGGCCGTTCGCGCGCCTGGTCCTCCAGATACAACTCGGTCGCGTGCCCGCCAAAACGCACCTTATAGGTTGCCGTACGAATGCCGTGAACCGTCAGGCCAAACCCAGTGGTCGAGACAATCTCGTCAATCGTAAAGCAACGACCGTCGACCCAGCAGACGGTGACCGGCACGACCTGTCCGCCCGCGAGGATGCGAGCCACGACGTCCACATACTGCTTGTGCACGCGCCGAGTTTTGCCATCTGTCTGTCGATATTCCATGCCTCCTATTATCGAACGCATGTTTGCATGTTGTAAAGCGAACAGGCTGTGGTTTTGGGGTGTTGGGGCGCGCGCACGTGTCCTCATGGTGTGTTAGCAAAAAGAACACCCACGGTCAACAGGGCTAATATTCATTTTTAGTGCCAAAAAATTCACTGCTCCCATCAGAACTCGGTAAAGAAACCCGCAGGAGGTGATACGATTTATCATGTTTCTGTAACGTGCCTGCAAACTTCGAGAAAGCCCATATATGGACGTAACGTTCTCAACCTTCCTCGGCCAACTTGTGTCGAACCCAGTCCTTGCCGTCACCGTGATCCTCGCGCTCGGCGCCATCTTCGTCAATGGATGGACCGACGCACCCAACGCCATCGCGACCTGCGTCACTACGCGTTGCATGCCCGCCCGCGCCGCTATTCTCATGAGTGCCGCATTCAACTTCCTTGGCGTGCTCATCATGACGCACTTTAACGCGAGCGTCGCCAACACCATCTCCCATATTGTCGACTTTGGAGGAAACAGCACCATGGCGCTCGCCTGTCTGTGCGCGGCGCTGTTCTCCATCGTCGTCTACGGCGCCACAGCGTCGCGTTTTGGCATCCCCACCTCGCAAAGCCACAGCCTTATCGCCGGCCTGACCGGTGCCGCCATCGCCCTCGGCGGTGCGAGCAGCGTCAACGTCCACGAGTGGATGAAGGTCATCTACGGCCTGGCGCTCTCCATCGGTCTGGGCTTTGTCATGGGCTGGGTCCTGTGCAAGCTCGTCTCGATTCTTTTCGCCGCCGCCAACAGGCGACGTGCCAATGTCTTCTTTAAATACGCTCAGATCGCGAGCGCTGCGGCCATGAGCTTTATGCACGGCGCGCAGGATGGACAGAAGTTCATCGGCGTGCTCTTTTTAGGCGTGGCCTTTGCCAGCGGCCAGACGAGCGTCGGCGATGCCGGCATCCCCATCTGGATTATGCTGCTATGCTCGGCCACCATGGGCATCGGCACCAGCGTGGGCGGCGAGCGCATCATCAAGTCCGTTGGCCAGAGCATGGTCAAGCTCGAAAAGTACCAGGGCTTCTCCGCCGACCTGGCGGGCGCCGCGAACCTGCTGCTTGCCACCCTTACCGGCATCCCCGTGTCCTCCACACACATCAAGACCTGCGCCATCATGGGCGTCGGTGCCGTCAAGCGCCTCTCGGCCATCAACTTCGGCGTCGTCAAGGACATGATGTTCACCTGGTTCTTCACCTTCCCCGCCTGCGGACTCATCAGCTTTGTCATGGCCAAGCTGTTCATGATGTTCCTCTAGTCAAACCGAACGTCCATCTGGACCGCAACACTTCGCCCACCCGTCTTCACCTCGAAAGGACCCACCCATGGCAAAGAAACCCGATTCGTTCTACTTTGACAACTACGTCGCCTGCGCCGACCTTGCTGTCCAGGCCGCAGAGTTGCTCATCAAGATTTTCGAGAACTTCGATCCCGCAAAGATTCACGATATGCTCGACAAGATGCATGCGATCGAGCATGCGGCCGACAAGAAGCACCATGAGCTTGAGGACGCCCTGCTCACCGCCTTTATCACCCCGCTTGAGCGCGAGGATCTGGACCTGATGAGCTGCTCGCTCGACACCGTGCTCGACCGTATCGAGGGCGTCGTGCAGCGCGTCTACTTCACCAACATCCAGAGCATCCATCCCGATGCCATCGTGATCGCCCACAAGGTGACCGACGCCTGCCGCGCCATGAAAGACCTGATGGTCGAGCTGCCTAACTACCGCAAGTCCAAAACGCTGCGCGAGCTCGTCATCCAGATCAACACCATCGAGTCCGAGGCCGACGAGCTCTATATCAACGCCATGCGTAACCTGCACGTTAACGGCAAGGACCCGCTCGAGGTCATCGCTTGGCGTGACGTGTACGCCTTCCTGGAGTACTGCGCCGACTGCTGCGAGAATGTGGCCGATGTCGTGGATTCGATTGTCATGAAGAACAGTTAATTGGGGGTACGTGTCCCGGCGGCGAAGGGCCGGCCACGGTTTGCTTTCTCACTCCGGCTGCTTTGCAGAGTCGTTCGAAAGTAAACCGTGGCCGGCCCTTCGCCTTACGTACCACCATTGGGAACTTTGGCTGATAGATTTAGCGCGATGGGGGTTTGGCTGAAGGGACCTTTGGTATCCGTTCGGACACTTTGGCCCTTGATGAGCGTTTGGCTGATTGCTGCTTTGGGTACTCTTTGGGTTACTTTTGGTTTGTTTGATTTTTAATTTTAGGAGGGCTTGTATGTCTTATTTGGATCTGGCTCGTGGTCGGTATTCTTGTCGTTCTTTTGAGGACCGTCCTGTTGAGCAGGCTGTGGTGGATGCCATTGTTGAGGCTGGGCGTATTGCTCCTTCTGCTTGTAATAATCATCCAGCCCGTGTGATGGTGCTGGATACGCCTGAGCTGTTGGAGAAGGCTGCTGCTTGTCAGCCTCGGTTTGCTCGTGATGGGTCTATCTTTGGCGCTCCGCTCATCTTCCTTATTTGCTGCGTTACCGATGATGCTTGGGTACGCCCGTATGACCAGATGAATTCCAGTGAAATCGATACGTCCATCGTGTGTGATCAGATGATGATGGAGGCCACCGAGCAGGGCCTAGGAACGTGCTGGGTATGCCATTTTAAGCCTGAGGTGGCACAGGAGCAGTTCAATCTGCCCAAGGGCGTCTATCCCTATCACATGCTCGTCTGTGGCTATCCCGCCGACCACATCGCCGATCCCGAGCATCGCGAGGCCCGCACTATTCCCCTCTCCAACTTCCTCCTCAAGTAGTTTTTGGACATACCTTAAAATCTACCCTTGACCGCTCACCCGTCGCTGAGTTCTGCGCCACTATGTGCAGGGCTCGGTTTTTTTATGTTACGCACCCCGGCACAGTCATAAAAAAGGACCCGCAAGCTGCGGGTCCTTTCTAGGCACTAAATTGTAGGCCGAATGTTAGTCCAGGTCGTCGGCAGCAAAGTTGTCGATCGGGGCAAAGGGATCGGCCACGGGGACAACCGGGTCAGCGACGGGCAGCGGCTCAGCGGGAACAGTCACCGCAGGAGAAGCGGCAGAACCGACCGGCGTGGAGGCCATGAGGTCGGCCGGGAAGGAGTTCTGGGCATCGTCCATGAAGTGCTGGATGAGCTTGAGGTACTCGGCCTTGAACTCCTCGCGGGAAGCCTTGAGACGATCGATTTCCTCGAGCTCGGCCTGCTTCTCGGTCAGAGCCTGGCGGATAACCTCGCGGGCCTTAGCGTCAGCCTCGTTGCGGATACGCTCAGCGTTCTCGTTGGCATCGTTGACGATGGTCTCAGCGGTCTGCTGGGCAGCGATCAGGGCAGCGGAAATCTGGCGCTCCTGAGCGGAGAAGTCAGGGGCGGGAGCAGCCACGGGGGCGGCAGGAACGGCTTGGGCGGTGGCATCCTGAGCCTGGGCAAGCTGAGCCTGCGCATCGGCAAGCTGCTGCTCGGTAGCAGTCAGGCGACCCTTAAGGTCGACGATCTTAGCGAGCATAGCGTCAACCTCGGAGGACAGCGTCTCCAAGAAGACGTCGACCTCGGCGGGATCGTAGCCACGCTTGGCCTCAGAGAAAGTCTGAGCCTGGATGTCTGCAGGGGTAATAGCCATAACAAGTCTCCTTTTTCATCGCCTCGGCGCTACACGCCCGACGTAAGTTACTAAGTCAGTTCTATACGAGTATACCTATAAGAAGCTGCAGAACCAGCCTCTGCACCAACTGCAACGCAATAATCGCAACGACCGGCGAAAAATCGATACCGCCCATCGGCGGGATGAAACGACGGAACAGGTTGAGCCACGGACCGCACACGCTATCGAGCACCGCAGCAATATCCTGAAGCAAACCACCCTGCTTCATGGGAATCCACGTCATAAAGCAGTAGACGACAATGAGCGTGGAATAGAAGTTGAACAGCGTGTTGACCAGCTGGACGATAGTGTAGATGTTGATGGGAATCTCCTCGTCTTGTCTTTACTTAAGGTAGCCGTCGGCACGAAGCTTCTTGAGATCGGAATCTTTGACCTCGCAACCGGCGGGCAGCACCATGAACACGCGGTCGCCCACCTCCTTGACCGTGGCGCCCAGACCGCAGGCAAAGCCGTAAGAGAAGTCCAAGACGCGCTTGGCAACTTCGGTGCGTACGCCCACAAAAATCAGTGCGACAGGCTGCTTGGTGCGAACGCGGCGCACCACGGTCTCCACGTCGTCATAGCTCTCGGGGCGCAGGACATAGGCCGGCAGCTGCGGCGTGGCGTTGATGATATTGCTCGCATAGGCCGAGGCATCGCTCGGTGCAGGCGCGGGTGCAGCGGCGGCACGGGCGCGGGTGTTCTCGGCGTAGCTCGACGGCGTGTCATAGGCACCAGGACGATAACCGCTCGCAACGCTGTCCTGCGAGCGCGAAGGCGGGTTATACGTCGTGGCATGGCGGGAGTCATCGCCGACCAGCTGACCGGAGCGCGTATACACGGCAACCGACTCAGCTTCACCGCGGCGCGTCTGACCAAGCAGGCCGTTGCTCGGCTCGTCTTGGGTGTAGAAGCCCTCGCCCGAAGCACCGCCGTAGCCGTTGCCCTGATAACTATCGTCATAGCCGTCATCGTAGCCGTAGTCGTCGTCCTGGCCATAACCCTGGTCGTAACCCTGCTGGCCGCCCAGGTGCATCTTATTTTTAATCTCGTCAAGGAAGCCCATGGTTGTGTCCTCTCGCGGTTTAGTGCAGGCGCCCCGATAATCAGTGCGCACTTCAGAGCCTTATTTTACTGCAAACTCCGGGCTAAATACTACCCTGCCCAGGCGAACGAGCGTAGAGCCCTCCTCAAGGGCAGGCTCAAAGTCCTCGCTCATGCCGCAGGAAAGCTCAGGCAGGTTCAAATCGGGATGCGCCGCCTCCAGCTCATCCCTCAGCTCACGAAGCCCCGCAAAGGTGCGGCGTGCCACATCCTTATTCCCCCGGGGCGCCATAGTCATAAGCCCCTGCACGCAAATTCCCTCAAGTTCCGCAAGCTCACCCGCGGCGGCGCGAATCTCATCGGGCGAAAAGCCTCCCTTCGACTCCTCACCACTCACATTGACCTCAATGAGCACACGCTGGGGGCCGGCGAGCTCGCCTGCCTCAATCTTGCGGACAGCACGGCTCGAGATCGCCTGCGCCAGATGCAGCGAACCCACCGAGTGAATCAGCTCGGCTGAGCCCAGCACCGCATTGATCTTATTGGTCTGCAGGTTGCCGATCATATCGAAGCGCACCTCGGGCAGCTCCGGATGCTCCGCCAGACCCGTGAGCTTGCGAACCAGCTCCTGCGGGCGGTTCTCGGCAAAATGGCGATACCCCGCCTGGATGGCGGCAACGGTCTCATCGACACCAACGGTCTTGGACACGGCAATGAGGCTCGCGGCGTCGTGGGGACGGCCTGCGCGATCGAGCGCCGCATAAAAACGTTCCAGAATCTGCTCGCGGCGAGCGCGCATCAAGTCCAAATAGTTATCCATTGCCAATCGCCTCCGCTGACGGCCAAACAAGTAGTCCCATGCTAACGCAAGAGCGCGGCCCCGCATGTGCAAGGCCGCGCTCACTTAGGTATTTACAATCTTTCGACGAACGGGATTACTTACTCCTCGTCGTCCTCGTCATCGTCCTCGTCCTCAAGATGATCGAGCAGGTAGCGAAGTCCCTCGCTGACCTCGTTAACGGGCACCTTGGCAACGTAGCGCGCATCGACGGCGGGCCTCATGATGACGCCCTCGCCCGAAGGCACGCGCATGCTCTCGAGCTCGTCCTCGTCCGTGCGGGCGATATCGCCGGCATTCATGCGCTGACCAGTCAGCAGGAAGGTCAGGCGGCAGGCGGCATCGATGGAAATCGAGGCGATGCGATCGAGGTAGCGCGAAACCATGATGGCGCGGCGCAGGTCGTCATAGTTGCTGTCGTCGTCCATAAAGTCGCCCGTATCCATACGGTTAAAGGTGCGGAAGAACTTCTCGTAGGCGGCGTGCACTGGCTCGTCCTCGACGGCCAAGTTGCAGATGATGGACATGTCGTTGGTGACGAGCGCAGAAAGCGAAGAGCCCAGCACCTGGTAGACGGCCTCAGCCTCGGCCTCGACCGTGCCGACAAGCTCCTTGGGCAGCGAGATGTCGGCCTTGATCATATGACGCGTGGCACGGCAGATCTGACGGACCTTATCGGTCATGCGTTGCAGGTTAAAGTCGACGTAGATGATCGTCTGAAGCAGGCGGAAGTCGGAGGCGACCGGTGACTGCGTGGCAATCAGGTTGTAGCAGACGGCCTCCAGGTTGGCGCAGCGTGCGTCAATCGAAAGCGTGCGCTTCTTGGTCTTGGTGGCGAGCTTGCGGTCGTCGGTCACATAGGCCTTAACGGCATCGTGGAGGGCCAGATCGACGGCCTCGTAGATGCTCAGCATCTCGTGGCGGGCCTCGATGAGCTGACGGGAAAACAGTTTACGCATGGTTCACTCCAATCAGTTGGGTGCGGTCATGCCGCCCGCACAGTGAATACGCACCGGACCAGGTCCGATCGGCTTGGGACTAGTCGCACCGATCAGCCAAAGCGGCCGGTGATATAGTCTTCCGTCCGCGAGTCCACCGGGCTGGTGAAGATCGCGTCGGTTTGACCATACTCGATGAGCGTGGCAGGCTCACCGGCAACTTCCTGCAAGAAGAATGCGGTGTAGTCGCTGATACGAGCTGCCTGCTGCATTGAATGCGTGACGATGATGATCGTCATCTCGGGCGCCAGCTCGGCCATCAAATCCTCGACCTTAGAGACGGACGTGGGGTCGATGGCGGAGCAGGGCTCGTCCATCAGGAGGACATCGGGTTGCACCGCAAGCACGCGCGCGATGCACAGACGCTGCTGCTGACCGCCCGAGAGCGCCAAACCATCCTTGTTGAGCTGATTGGATACCTCTTTCCAGAGGTTGGCGCGCTTGAGCGATTCTTCCACGATGTCATCGAGGTCGCTTTTGCTAGTCACGCCCTGCAGACGAGGGCCAAAGGCGACATTCTCGTAGATGGATTTGGGAAACGGGTTGGGCTGCTGAAAAATCATGCCCACGCGGCGACGGAGGTCGACCGGGTCGACGCCCTCGGCATAGATATCGTTGCCGTCGAGCGTCATGGTGCCCTCGACGCGCGTACCCTCGATCAGGTCATTCATGCGGTTGATGCAGCGCAAAAACGTCGACTTGCCGCAGCCCGAAGGGCCAATGAAGGAGGTGATGGCGTTTTTGGCGATGTTGAGGTCGAGCCCCGTCAGCGCATGAAAGTCACCGTACCAAAAGTTGAAATCCTTGGCCGTAATGGCCGCTTGCTCCAGCGTGGGAGCGGACTGATAAACGGACATGGGACTCCTTAACTAGCGACGCTTGCGCGACAGGAAGCGCGCAAACAGGTTGAAGGCCAGAATGATCACCATCAGCAAGAGCGCGGTGCCGTAGGCTGCGTTCATGTTGATGCCGTCGTTGGCAAGCAGGTACAGGTGAACGGTCATGGGGCGGCCGGAATCGAGCGGCGAGATAGGTAGATTGATGGCCTGGCCCATGGTGTAGAGCACCACGGCGGTCTCGCCAATGGCACGGCCGATGGCAAGGACAATGCCCGTGGCAATACGGCCAAAGGCAGAAGGAAGCACGATCTTGGAGACAACCTGCCACTTGGTGGCGCCCAGGCCATACGCGCCCCAACGGATATAGCGCGGAACGGCGCGAATGGCCTCTTCGGTGGTGCGCATGACGATGGGAAGCATCAAGAGCGCAAGCGCCAGAGCGGCCGAGACCATCGAAAGGCCCAGACCCATAGCCTCGACAAACAAGGCGTAGCCAAACAGGCCCATAACGATGGAGGGCACCGAGGCCAAAGCGTCAGCAGCGTAGCGAATGAGCTCGACGATCTTGCCCTGCTTGGCGTACTCGGCCAGATAGACGGCTGCCAGCACAGCGATCGGCGTGCAGATAAGCATGGCGAGCGCCGTCACATAGACGGTCGAGACGATCGTGGGCCAAATACCGCCCTCGGCGTTGACGCCCTGGGGCCAACCGAAGATAAAGTCGAGCGAGATATGCGGCAGGCCGTTAATGACCACATAGGCAATGATAGCGACCAGCACCAGCGTGGTGATGTAGGCAGCCGCGCGGAATACGCCGAGCATGATCTTGTTGGACAGGTCCTTGTTGATGCGACCCTTCTTGCCGTGGGAAAGGGCACGCTTGATGCGCTCGCGCGACGAGGTCGTATCGACCGTCGTGTCAACGGAATCGGACATAGCCTACCCCCTCTTCTTCTTGGAAACCAGGCGGACGATGCCCACCAGCGTGGCGGAAATGATAAACAGGACCACGCCCATGCCGAACAGCGCCGAGCGATGCAGACCCGAGGAATAGCTCATGTCGAGCGCAATCTGGCTCGTGAGCGTCGAGATGGGGCTCGCAATGCTGTCGGGAATAACCGGGGCGTTACCCACGACCATGAGCACGGCCATGGTCTCGCCGATGGCACGGCCCATACCCAGCACGATGGCATCCACGATACCCAGCTTGGCGGCAGGTAACACGACCTTATAGATAGTCTGCCACTTGGTGGCGCCCATGGCATACGATGCCTCGCGAATGCCCATGGGAATGGAATTGAGAGCATCGATGGTAAGCGTCGTGATGGTGGGCACGATCATAATGGCGAGCACGAACCACGCCGTCAGCGCGCCAAAACCAAGACCGCCGGTCAGTTGTGCGATAAACGGGCGGATGATGATCATGCCAAAGAAGCCATAGATGATAGAAGGGATGCCGGCCAACAGGTCAACGGCAGGGCTGATGAGCTTGCGCACGCGCTTGCTGGCGATCTCGACCAGATACACGGCCGTGCCCACGCCTAGGGGCACACCCATGGCGAGTGCACCGACGGTCACCAGACCCGAGCCGGCAAGCAGCGACACGATGCCGTAGTGACCCTCAGAGGGCGCCCACGTAAAGCTAAAGAAGTCCGCCAGACCGATGTCGGTAAAGACGGGCAGCGCCGAGTACGTGGTAAAGACAAAAATCAGGATGACGGTAACGACCGCCAAGAACGCGCAGGCAAAGAAGATCCACTGCAGCGCCTTCTCCTTGATATAGGTACTGCGCGATACGAGCGCCAGCTCGCGCTTCTTGGGCGTCTGAACATTCCGCTCAGTCTGGGAGTTTTCCTGTGCTTCCATGCTACTCACTCCCCTTCTCGTCGTTGGTGACGGGGATAAAGCCCGCCTCGCGAATCTGCTTGTCCATCTTTTCGGACGTCACATAGTCGATGTAATCCTGCGCCTGCTGCGAAGGCGCACCCTTCACAAAGAAGTAAAGGTCGCGTGAGATGGGATAGCCGCCGCTCGCGACCGTCTTCTCGGACGCCTCAACATGATTGACCGAGACGGCCTTGACCGAGGTCTTGGCGTTGAGGCTATCGACAAAGCCCAGCGAAATGTAGCCAATGGCACCGCGCGAACGAGATACCACGTCGCGCACCTGGCCCGTGCCCGAAAGAACGGCGGAGCGGCGATCGAACGGGGTGCCGTCCATCACGATGGTGCGGAATGCTTCACGCGTGCCAGACGCCTCGTCTCGGTTGATGACCTGAATCTTCAGGTCCTCGCCACCGACCTCTTTCCAATTAGTAATCTTGCCGGCATAGATATCGCGGAGCTGCTCGGTCGAGAGGTTATCGACCGGGTTATCGTCGTTCACGATGACCGCGATACCGTCGTGGGCAATGACGATGGGAGTCAGGCCCAGATCCTGTTCGTCGGCATTGAGTCCACGGGAGGAGCTGGCGATATCGGCCGTGCCAGCGCTGACGGCTTCGATGCCAGCGGAAGAGCCCAAACCGGAAACGAGCACGTCGATGCCGGTCTCCTCCTTAAAGCCCTCTGCCGCAATCTCGGCGATAGGAAGGCAGGTCGTGGAGCCGGCCACGGTAATGGAAGAGGTAGAAGATCCCGAAGAACAGGCGCACAGCGTAAGCGTAAGCACAGCGGCGCTCAGGACCGATACGATCTTTCTCATAGCATCACGCCGATCGCAGCATGGCGCCCACAGGTGCCGTCCTCGTTACGGTAGGAATAAAAGCGGTCGTTCTGACGCACAGTCGAAAGCTGGGTATCCACGATATTATCCGCGTCCACACCGATATCTACCAACGCCTCACGAATGGCGGCAGATAGATCGAGCATGCGAGAAGCGCCCGCATCGATGCACGAAAACTCGGCGGCAAAGCGGTCCATGAGTTCCTGGGATACCTCATATTCGTCAGCCAAGATATGGGGGCCGATATAGGCGGAAACGTCGCTCGCATCGCAGCCGGCAGCATCGCAAAGCGCCTGGCACGCCTTGGCAGAAATACGTGCAATCGTGCCCTTCCAACCGGAGTGCACCACGGCAAATCCGCCAGGGGCCACCAGCACCACGGGAACGCAGTCGGCAAAGCAGAGCAGCACGGGCACGTCATGAGCCGTACAGACGATGGCATCGCAGCCCTCGGCAATCTGCTCGCGAACAGCCTCAAGATCGTCGGCACCGTTCGAAGTCACCGTAACGATATGGTCACCATGTACCTGATTGGGCACGAGCAGATTATGCTCACACTCAGTGGCGCCCATAGCTTCGAGCGCTCGACGACGATTTTCTTGAACAGCAAAGGGGTCATCGCCTACATGCGAGCCCAGGTTGAGCGAGGAGTACGCATCTTCAGAAACGCCACCGGTGCGCTCGGTAAAGGCAAAGCGGACATCGGATGTCGCGCCCTCCACCAACGTAACTCCATCATGGTCGACACGCGAAACGTTGTCCGCACGTGCTGCCATACTAAAGCCTCCTAATAACACAAGTACCGCGGCGTCGCCGCGCAGTCCGCGTTTATACGGCTGTCATACTTCCTTAAAAGGATACCCGCAGCGGTAGGGACCAAACGTAAAGGGAACGTAAGGAGATTGGAGGCTTTCGTTTACAAACGAGAAACAAAACGGGGTGCATCCAAATGGACACACCCCGTGCAGGTCGTTGAGAAAAACGAACTAGAAGCTACCGCGCTTCAGGAAGTCGGGAAGCTCGAACTGGTCGTTGCCAAAGTTGGGCAGCTCGGTACCACCGACGTTGCGGGTCGGAGCTGCCTGAGCCGGGCTGGCAGCCGGGGCGGTGCGCTGCGGCTCAGCGGAGGCAGCGGCCTTGCTCTGAGACTGCTGAGCAGCAAAGAGCTCATCCTGACGGTTGACGTTGGAGTCGGAGAAGCCCGTAGCGATGACGGTGATACGCACCTGATCGCCCAGGGACTCGTCGACAACGGTACCGAAGATGATGTTGGCCTCGGGGTCGACGGCGTTGGCGACAACGTCGGCGGCGTCGCTGATCTCCTGGATGCCCAGGTCCTTGGAACCGGCGATGGAGAGCAGCACGCGCGTGGCACCATCGATGGAGCTCTCGAGCAGCGGGCTGGAGATGGCCTGCTGGGCAGCGTCGACGGCACGAGTATCCCCAGAAGAGGTACCGATACCCATCATGGCGGTACCGGCCTGCTTCATGATGGTCTTAACATCGGCGAAGTCCAGGTTAATGATACCGGGGACGGTGATGAGGTCGGTGATGCCCTGGGTGCCCTGGGAAAGGACGCCATCGGCAATCGCGAAGGCCTCGAGCATGGTGGTCTTCTTCTCGGCGATGTCGAGCAGCTTATCGTTAGGAATGACGATCATGGTGTCGACGCAATCGGAGAGGGTCTTGATGCCCTCCTCGGCGCTCTTCTTACGCTTGCGGCCCTCGAAGGTGAAGGGCTTGGTCACGACGGCGACGGTCAGTGCGCCGACCTCGTTCATCGCGATATCGGCAACGATGGGAGCAGCGCCGGTACCGGTGCCGCCGCCCTCGCCGCAGGTGATAAACACCATGTCGGCGCCAGCGAGCGCCTCGGCGATGTCGTCGCGGGACTCATCGGCAGCCTTGCGGCCAACCTCGGGATTGGCGCCGGCGCCCAGGCCGCGGGTAAGGTCGGTGCCGATGTGCACCTTGATATCGGCATCAGAGATCGCGAGTGCCTGAGCATCGGTGTTGATGGCAACAAACTCGACGCCGCGGATGCCCTCTTCGATCATTCGATTGACCGCGTTGGTACCGCCGCCGCCGACGCCGACCACCTTAATGACGGCAAGGTAGTTGTTGATCTCTGTCTCGTGCATGTCGGTCCTCCGAACAAAGGTTATAGCCATAGCATGGGTCGACCCCTGCGCACATTAACCTTCAGGTTGAAAGTAAATGCAAAGGTAAACCGTATTATGTTTGCACATTATGAACGTATCAGTCAAATAATTGACCGTGAAAACCAAACAAACCAGATAAACGGCGTGGTATGGCCCCTCAACAAAGCATCAACCAGCGCTACGAGGTCGGAGCATTCCTAAATGTGTAGTTGCCCGGAGAGCGCACATTGATATACGTTACGCCCTCTACCTGCGAAAGCAACTTGGTGACTACGCGTTCCTTCTTGGCGATATCGTCCGAATCGCCCAGCGACACCTCAATGCCGTTATTGAGGTTTGCCGAGATGGCTTCGACCGAAGGCGTGGAAATATCCTTGACTTGTCCCAAGAACTCGCTCGAAAAACCACGCACATAATCCAGGCCGGCCTTAACGGCTTTGGAGTTCACCGCCTGGCCGGAAACCGGAGCGACATCCGCCGAGACATCAGTCAATAACACCGCGCCATAATGCTTGGCGAGCGCCAGCGCGGCATCGATTCCGGTCAAGGTATTTGAGCCCTGCCCTGTCGTGATGACGTTGCCCTGGTCGTCCACTTCGACCGACGTCGACAGCGGGGCGATCCAGGTGTCATCGTCTCCGATAGCCCAGGCAAGGTCGTCGGAGCTGATATACGCAATGGCGATAACTTTACGCTCCGTCGGCGTGATGATAAGCGTATGGGGAAACTGGCGCTGGACATCCACGCCCGAAACCCACGGGTTCTGCTTGAGATCCTCGGTAATCTGGTCGGGATCGACGTTAAAAAGCGACGTTCCCTCGGGCAAGTCGATCAGCTGGATAGCATCGTGCTTCGTCACATGCTCGCTGCCTTGAATCTGAATATCAGTGGCAGTAAACAGTCCAGAGTTGATCACCACGATGGCAACGACGACGAGCACGGCCAAGACGGCCAGAACGCCGCCCACGATTTTGCCTTTGCCTGTAACGACAGAAGCGGCATCTGATGTTTTATTTGCCATCGCTCCAAGTGAAGATAACGGGTTGAAACCTTTTTTACTCGAAGGCTTCTTGGCGGTAGCCGGCACCGATGTCAGCGAGCGCGGTTTCGATGCGCCCAGCGTGAGACCTGGACGCGCCGCTTTAGTTCCCGTCGAGGGCTTGGGAGCTGCCATGGGACGGGCAGGCTTGGCGCCCATAACAGGCTTTGACGTCACCGAGGGACGCGAGGACTTTTTTGCGGCCGGACGATTACCGAGCTGCGAGCCGACGACCGGACGACTGGTCTGTCGAGCATGCCTGACAGACTTAGAGTGCGCGACGGTATTGCGTTGAGGTTTGGCAGGCGCGCCGGAACGCCCTCCGGCGCGGCGGAAGGTGGGTTTCGATGCTCTAGAAGCCGAGGAATTTAACTTCCGGTCTGAGCTCGATGCCATACGCCTCCCTCACCTTTCCGTGCACATGTCTGATAACCGCGGCAACGTCATCGGCCGTGGCAGTTCCGTTATTAACGATAAAATTAGCGTGAACGGGCGAAACTTCCGCGCCGCCAATCGAAAAACCCTTTAATCCACAATCCTCGATAAGCTTGCCCACACTCGCATCGGGCGGGTTGCGAAAGACAGACCCGCAGGATGCGCGACCCATGGGCTGCGTACGCTTGCGCCTTGTAAGGTACCGCTCCATGCGCTCGCGAATGTCGGCCTTGGGCGCCGGTTTAAGCTTGAGCACGCACTCGAGGATGATCTCATTGCGGGGAAGGCTACATTCGCGGTAGCCCCAAGAGATCTCGGACCCCGCATAATGCTTGATACCGGATGCCGGGTCAAACGTTACGACATCCTCAACCAGCGAGCCAATCCACTCGGTCCGCGTGCCGGCATTCATAGATATCGCACCGCCGACCGAACCAGGAATGCCAACGGCAAACTCAAGGCCCGAGAGGCTACGCGACAGGGCATCGTTGACCAGGCGCGCAAACATCACGCCCGCACCGACCGTCAGCGTACAACCGTCATCGGCAACAACCGTGCGCTGGAACTCACGTCCGAGCGAAATGACGGCACCGCGATAACCGCCATCGGCAACCAGCAGATTGGAGCCCTTGCCGATGATGACCCACGGCACCTGCTCGCGATCGAGCACCGCCACGGCGCGGCGGAGGGCATGATAGCTATGGCACGTCACAAAGAGGTCGGCCTTGCCGCCGATACGATAGCTCGTATGACGCGCAAGGCGCTCGTCCTCGATCACATCCGTGTCGATCATGCCCGAGAGCGCCATGACGGCGTTAAACAGACCCATTAGACTTAAGCGTCTTTCTTGGCAGTCAGATACTCAATGAACTCGGGACCGACGGTCGTAACGTCGCCGGCACCCATGGTGAGCAGCAGGTCGCCCTCGCCCACCATCTGCTCGAGCTCCTGATTGAGCTCAAGACGGCTGGAGCAGTACACGACCTCCTTGCCAGGATGCTTGGCGCGCACGGTATCGGCGAGCATCTTAGAGGTGACACCCGGAATGGGCATCTCGCCAGCCGAGAACACATCAATCAGCAGCAGTTTATCGGCATTGGCAAATGCATCGGCAAAGTCCTCGCACAGGGCCTGCAGGCGCGAATAGCGGTGCGGCTGGAACACGACGTCGACGTGCTTGTAACCCAGCGACGAAGCGGCAGCAAGCGTCGCCTTGATCTCGGTGGGGTGATGGCCGTAATCATCGACCACGGTGATGCCATTGATATCGCCCACGTGGGTAAAGCGACGGCGGACGCCCTCAAAGCTCGAGAGCGCCTTGGCGGCGGCGTCGATGTCAAGGCCCAGGACATGGGCGACGGTGAGCACCGCCGTGGCGTTGAGCATGTTGTGGCGACCGGGATTGCTCTTGATCTCCACAGCGCGCTCAGTGCCGTCCTCAAAGCGAACGATAAAGTCACTCTGGATGCCCTTGACATCCGGGTGCATGCAGACGATGTCGTTGCTCTCGGCAAAGCCGTAGGAAAGCACGTGACGGCCCGTCGACTTGGCGAGCTCGACCAGATGCGGGTCCTCACCGCAGACGATGACGGTGCCGTCCTCGCCCACCAGGCTCATGAATTTGGCGAAAGTTGCCTCGATCTCCTCGATACCCGAGTAGTGATCGAGGTGGTCGGCCTCGACGTTGGTCACAATGACTACGTTGGGGTTCAGGAACAGGAAGGAGCTGTCGGACTCGTCGGCCTCGGCGACAAAGTAGTCGCCCGAGCCGTTCTTGCCGTTCGTGTCATAGCCCTCGACGATGCCACCGATCAGGAAGCTCGGATCCAGACCCATGCGGTCGAGCATGGTGGCACACATCGAAGACGTGGTGGTCTTGCCATGCGTGCCGGCAACAGCGACGGTGGTGTAGCCGTGACCCAAAGCAGAGAGCATCTTGGCACGGGGCCACACGGGAATACCAAGCTCGCGAGCGCGCACGAGTTCAGGGTTGGACTCCGGAATAGCGGTGGAGACAACAACCACGTCGGGCTTGACCTCGTCGATCGTGGCGGCCTCATGGCCCACATGCACCTTCACACCAGCGCGGGTAAGCTGGCGGATATAACGTGACGTCTTAAGGTCGGAGCCGGTAACGGCATAACCGCGCTCGTGCAGAACGAGGGCGATGCCGCTCATGCCGGCGCCGCCGATACCGATAAAGTGGGCGCTCTTAAACTCGGGCGCGGAGGTTGCAGTCTGGGAATCAGCCATGTGCTCGTGTACTCCTTGCGTAAACACTGCCTGTAACCCGTTAACTGTACCGCACCTACCGCATCAGCGCGAGGGCGACCGAAGATATCCCGTCTAACTAACGCAAACCCTCTACTGCATCCGCCAGAAGAGCGGCGGCTCTATCCTGAGCCAGACCACGCGCCGCCTGACGCATGGCGTCGCGCGCCGCCGCGTCATCGACCAGGTGCAGCAGCTCATCGGCAAAGGCAGAACCGTCGATATCGGCATCGGCGCAGAGCACGCCGGCCCCGGCGTCGACCAGATAACGGGCATTGGTGGTTTGGTGGTCGGCCGTCGCATGCGGGTACGGCACGAGCACCGAAGGCACGGCGAGCGCAGCGATCTCGGCCACGCTCGATGCTCCCGAACGCGATAGCACCAAATCGGCAGCAGCCAGCATGTCGCCCATGTTGTCGATGTAAGGCTGGACGCGGTAACGCTTCGCCTCCTCGAGCGTCAGCGCCAAAGCGCGCTCGGTCTCCTCAAAGCCGTCGGCACCCGTCGAATGCAACACATAGAGGTTCTTGCGCGAAAGCAGCTCGTTTTTGAGCGAAGCCACGCGCTCGTTGAGGTGCTGGGCGCCGAGTGAACCGCCAAAGACGAGCAGCAGCGTAGCGTCCTCGGGAACGCCAAGTGCCTTGCGGCCGCGAGCGCGATCGCCCTCGATCACCGAGCGACGTACGGGGTTGCCGGTCATGAGCACGTGGTCAGGGTCACCTTCGCGCTCAAAGACCGAGCGCGCTGCCGGCACCGAGATGCACACGCGAGCGGCGTGGGAGTTCATCATCTTGTTGGCCAGGCCCGGAACAGAGTTCTGCTCATGTAGCAGATACGGAACGCCTGCGCCCTTGCACCACCCCAGCAGCGGAACCTCGACATAGGCACCAAAACCGATGGCAGCATCGGGCTTGCCGACCTTTGAGAAATGACTGGCGAGCGCACGCTTGGCCTTGTTGACACGCCACAGCGAGGTCAGCGCCGTCCAGGGACGGGAGCGGTCGAAGCCCGTGACCGTAATGGGCACAAAATCAAACCCAGCCTCGGGGACCAGACGACCCTCGAGCTTGCGCGACTGGCCCACGAACACAACGTGGTGGCCACGGTCATGCAGCTCCTCGGCCAAAGCGAGCGCGGGGTTAATGTGTCCTGCCGTGCCGCCGGCTGCAATAGCAACGGTCATCTTATCGGTCATGGTAGTCCCTTCGTACACGCGGTCCCTGGTCGTCGGTGCGCAAACGCGCCGACGGGTCCGAGTTCAAATCGATTCGATTATATCCGCCGCCCGCGCTGCGAGGGCTGGGGCGCTGCGGACGACCTTGCGGCGCCGTTCGCTGACGCGGACGGGCTGCCGGCTCGGTCGCAGAGCCATCCAGAACGGTAAAGCCGTTACGCGAAGATCGCTCGCCGCGTACGTGGGGCACGCCGGCGGTACTCTCATCCATAACGGCAAAGCTCTCGCGGCGACGGTCGTACTCATCGCGACGGGCGCTCTCGTACGAAACGCGCAGGATCAGACCGGCAAGCATAAGCGACACAATAATCGACGAACCGCCGTAGCTAATAAACGGCAACGGTTTGCCCGTCATGGGAAACACGTTGAGGATGCCCAGCGCATTGATCAAAAACTGCACCGCGAGAATGACCGCGGAGCCAGACGCCATGAGCGCGCCCCGACGATCGGTCGCCTGCTCGGCAATGCGAAACGCCGAGTAGATCAGCATCGCAAACACCAAGAAGAACAGCACGGTTCCGACAAAACCGACTTCCTCGCCAATGATGGCCAGGATGTAGTCATTGTGCGCCTCGGGCAGATACGAGTACTTCATGGTTGAGTTGCCGATGCCACGGCCGAACAGACCGCCCGAGGCAAAGGCCATGATGGCAAGCGTGGCCTGATAGCCGTCACCATACTCGTCGGCCCAAGGGTTCAAGGCAACCTGAATACGCACCATACGGTACGGCTCTGCAACAAGCGCAATCACGATCACGAGAATGCCGAAGATTATCACGCCGATGATAAATTTGGGGTCGAGACCCGCAAACAACGCCATGCACATGAGGGTCAGCAGGATGATCAGGACGGTACCGAAATCGGGCTGGATAAAGATCAGAAAGAGCGGAATGCCCAGGTAGATGCCCATCTTGCGAAGGAATTCGTTGATGTTGCCACCGGGCGAAAAAAAGCGATCAAGCATGATGGCCGAATACGCAATGGCAAATGGCTTTAAAAACTCGGAAGGCTGGAACTGAATGCCGGCGATGTTGAGCCAGCGCGTGGCGCCACGGCTGCCGCTGCCCACCAAGAACACCAGAAACAGTAGCCCTATCATGCCTATGAGGAAGATCCTGAGCACATCCTCCCCAAACCAGCTGTCCGGCAAAACGCGCACGATGGCAATCAGCGCCAGAACACCGACCACGGCAAACGCAGCCTGTCGACCCAGAAAAAACGTCGCTGAGCCATTCTCGTGCAGCGCCTCGACCGAAGACGCCGAGTACACCATCAGCAGGCCAAAACACACCAAGATAAACAGACAGGCCATGAATATCAGACGGGGGCGCATGATGCGGGCGGGAACGCCGGCAATATAGCGTTCGCTAAACGACTGCCCGCCGCGACCGGAACGCGGTGTGCTACGCCGCGAGGAAGCACGGTCCGAGTCGGGCCTCCTCATACCTTGTCGGGGGCTCTCCTCTCTCACCGGCAACCCCTATTCCATTTGCGATTTCGCTGCAGCGGCAAGCTGGGCCACATAGTCCTTAAACACGCGGCCGCGCTCCTCATAGCCCGAGAACTCATCGAACGAAGAGCAGGCAGGAGAAAGTAAGATCACGTCGCCACGGCTCGACAGCGAACGAGCAACGTCCACGGCATCGCGTAGGTCATCCGCCTGGGCGATATCCACATCGCCATCGACATCGGCCTCGTCCATAGCGGCGGTGAAGCGCTCGCGCGCATCGCCAAAGCAGACGACCGAGCGCACGTTATCCATAACAACGCGCGCGAAGTCCGTGAGCGGCGTGCCCTTATCGTGGCCGCCGAGCAGCAAGATCACGTCGTCATCGGGAAATGCCGTCAGCGCCTTCTCGACCGCGTCGGTGTTGGTCGCCTTGGAATCGTTGACGTAGCGCACACCGTCAATCTCGCCGCACGGCTCCACGCGATGCTCGAGCGGCTGGAACGAGGCCAGACCGCGGCGGACACCATCGACATCGGCACCGACGGCCAGAGCAGCCGTGGCGGCACATAAGGCATTGATGACATTGTGATGGCCCGAGATCTTGAGCTCGGACGTGGCGACAAGCTGAGTCTCGACGCCCTTTAGGCGCACGACCATTTTGCCGTCGCGCACAAAGGCGGCATCTGCACCCTCGGGCTCGTCAAAAGCGACCTTGCAGATGCGGCGACCCGGCGTATAGATGTACTCATCGAACTCGTGAATGCCGGCGTCTTCGACGTCGACAACCACCAGATCGTCATCGACCATATTGTCAAACAGCTTGATCTTGGCAAGCGCATAGTTCTTATGGCTCTTATGCCAGCCCAAGTGGTCGGGAGTGATGTTGAGCAGCACCGCCACGCGAGGGTGGAGCTCGGTGGTCGTAGCAATCTGATAGCTCGAGAGCTCAGCCACAAACCACTCGTTGTGGGCTCGTCCGTCAATCTCGTTGACCGGCGGCTCGCCGATGTTGCCGACGGCTACGCTGGCCTCGCCGGCAGCCTTGAGCAGATAATCAGTCAGCGACGTGGTGGTCGTCTTGCCGTTGGTGCCCGTGATGGCAATCCAGTTATCGGGCGACAGGCGATAGGCAAACTCGGGCTCACCCATAATCTGGGCGGCATGCTCGCGCCCGGCCTTAAAGAAGCCCGAGAACTCCGAGATGCCCGGGCACGTCACGCATACGTCATAGGCGCCCTCGACCTGTTCGGTCCCATAGACAAACGACGCGCCAGCAGCCTCGAGCGCACGCGTGGCGTCATTGGGCTCAGAGGTGCCGCCGCCATACACGGTAACGGCGCTTACGCGCTCTGGATGTGCCAGCGCCCAGCGGGCGACATCGAGACCGGATTTGCCCTGACCCAAAACGAGCAGGCTAAAGACATCAGCAAGAGGCATGAAAGACCACTATCCCAACTGGAAGAACAGAGCAAGGCCAACGGCACCAAAGGCCGCAGCGATAATCCAAAAACGGATGACGACCTTGGTCTCGGCCCAGCCCTTCTTTTCGAAATGATGATGGATGGGCGCCATAAGGAAGACGCGCTTGTGCGTAAAGTGGAAGTAGACAACCTGAATCATGACCGACAGAGTCTCAACGATAAACAGGCCGCCGATGATGAGGGAGACGACCTCGGTGTTAGTCATGATGGACGTACAGGCAAACGCGGCGCCCAGAGCAAGCGAGCCGGTATCGCCCATAAAGATGCTCGCCGGATAGCAGTTGAACCACAGAAAGCCCAAGCAGGCACCGGCACACGCGGTGCAGAAGATGGACAGGTTCACGTCTCCGTGCAAAAACGCCATGGCAGCCATGGCGAGCATGGCAATCATGGAGGTGCCGCCAGCAAGACCGTCAAGGCCATCGGTCAGGTTCACGGCATTGGAAAGACCAGCGATCATCAGCCAGCAAAAGACAATATAGAGCCACGGGAACGAAAGGCCGCAGATGGTGGTCGAAAGCACGCCAAGGTCGATCGTCAGGCCGCCGGGAAAACGAATCTCGGGGGCGACGCCGCACCAGTTGACGGCAAGCACCGTAAAGGTGACACAGATAATGGTTAGGCCGATCATCTTGGCATGCGGCGTCAGACCGAGCGAGCGCCCATGCGTAACGGAGGTCAGATCGTCGATCAGGCCCAGCACGCCGGTCGCCAGCGTGGCGAGCAGCACGAGCACGAGCTCGGTGGTGAGCTTGCCCATCAGCAGGCAGGTCAGCGAGATCGCGACGAGGATGACAACGCCACCCATGGTGGGCGTTCCCTGCTTAACCAAATGACGCTTGGGGCCGTCGGCACGAACCTGCTGGCCGATACCCTCGACCTTGAGCAGCTTAATCCACCACGGCATGAGCAGCAGCGCAATGGCTGCGGCGATGCCAAGCCCCAAAAAAGCCTGATACGTTGGATACGAGGGATTGCCGAACATGGGCTAGCACACACCTTCCACAAAGCGGTCGAGCTCAACAAAGCGGGAACCCTTGACCAGTACAACATCATGTTTTTCAAGCGCGCCGCCCATGCGGTCGAGCACCTGCTGATAATCGGAGAACACCTGGATGCGGTCCTCGTCCATGCCCATCATGCGCGCGGCATCGGCCATAAGCTGGGCCAGCTCACCACCCACGCACGCCAGCATGTCGAGCTTCTTGGCGGCGGCATAGGCGCCCACGAGCTCATGCATGCGAGGAGCCTCATCGCCCATCTCGCCCATCTCGCCCAGGATCGCCATGCGAGACCCCGTGCATGAAAGCGAGCACAGCAGATCGAGGCCGGCTGCCATCGATTCGGCGCTGGCGTTATAGGAATCGTCGATGATGCGTGCACCGCTCTTGGCGCGCTTGATCTCCTGGCGGTGCCCGGTGATCGTAAGACCCCTAAAGGCAGCATCGATCTGCTCGGGCGTCACGCCCAGGCGATAGGCAACCGCGGCGGCCTTAACGGCATTAGGAACGGACTGCACGCCGGGGATGGCAAGCATGGTATCGATTGTCTCGCCCTGACCAAAATCGAGCGTAAAGACCGGACGGCCCTCGTCATCAACGCGAACGTCGCGGGCGCGGACCTCATCATCGTCAGAGACACCGGCCAGCATCACGTCGATACCAGCAGGCTGGGCGAACGTATCGCGAATGAACGGCGTAAAATCGTCCTCGCCGCCCAAAACCAGCAGCGGCAAATAGTCGCCGGCGGCGCACATGCCCTGGACAATCTCGGCCTTAGCGCGGGCGATGTTCTCGCGGCTGCCCAAAATGCCGATATGAGAGGTGCCGATCTTGCTCACGATGGCAAGGTTGGGATTGGCGGACTGGGACAGGCGCTCGATCTCGTGGAAATGATTCATGCCCATCTCGAGCACCAGGACCTCGGTATCGGCCGGAGCGGAAAGCACCGTGAGCGGCATGCCGATCAGGTTATTGAAATTGCCCTTGGTGGCCCAGACACGATAGCGCTTGGCGAGCACAGCGGCGAGAACGTCCTTGGTCGTCGTCTTGCCGATGGAACCGGTAATGCCAACGACCAGGCAGCCAAGCTCCAGGCGATACGCGTGCGCCAAACGCAGCAGAAACTCCTCGGGATCATCGGTCAGCAAGATGGCACAGCCCTTGTCCTGCGCCAGCGAGACCAGCTCGGCCTCGGGCTCACGCGTCATCACGACGGCGCCGGCACCCGACTGGACGGCACGGGAAGCAAAATCATTGCCGTCGACGTTTTCACCGGGAAAGGCGACGAAAATCGTCCCTTCCTCGACCTGGCGCGAGTCGATAACGCACCCGCGGCATACCCGATCGACTTCTCCCGTCACGGTTCGGGCCCCTGTTGCGGCCGCGAGGTTGTTGACGGCGATCTCTATCATTGCAGCTCCCCTGTAAACCTAAATAATGCTATCGGCGTATTGTATCCCAGCGCCGCGCATGCGTGGTGCAGGGCATGTGAACACCCCTCATATGGGACAACAAACCACGCCCCAAAGATTGTAACCCCCTACTTCGTGTGTGGGATACCCAGCACGTCGAGCGCGTTGGCCATAATGGACTGGAACGGCACCGCAGCGGCATCTGAGCCGCTCGGCGTTCCGTCGAGCGTGATATAGCACAGCACCTTGGGCGATTGTGCCGGTGCAAAGCCCATAAAGGACGACATGTAGTTCTCCTTGAGGTAGCCGCCGTTCTCGTCGGCACGTTCGGCCGTACCGGTCTTACCCGCCACGTCATAGCCGTCAACCGCGCCGCCAACGCCCGTTCCCTCCGACACGACCGTCTGCATGCACGATGTCACCTGGGATGCGGCGTCCTCCGAAATCGCGCGCTCGCCTTCGCCCCAGTCCTTCTCGTCGCCTTTGCTGGACTTATAGAAGTGCGGGGTCATCATCACGCCGCCGTTGGCGATGCCGCCCACGGCACGTGCGATCTCAATCGGTGAGACAGACAGCGCCTGTCCAAAGCTCATCGAGCCCAGCGTGGCGCCGTCATACTGGTCACGCTCCTTGACGATGCCCAGGCTCTCGCCCGGAAAATCGACACCAGAGCTGTGACCGATGCCCCACTTGTCCACATAGGCGGCAAAGTCGTCGGCACCGATCTTGCGCCCCACCAGGACAAATCCCACGTTGGACGAACGGCGCATCATCTCGCGCACATCCATGGTCATGGCGTAGTCGCGCTTGTCGGCATCGGTGACGGTATCGTCGCCCACCTTGATGCTCGCCGGCACCTCAAACGACGTACTCGACCGCACGACACCCAAGTCGAAGCCGGCGCCCGCCACGAGCGTCTTAAAGACCGAGCCGGGCTCGTAGGCGTCGGTGACCAGGCGCAGGTTCATATCCTCGGTCTTGGCGTTTTCCAAATTGGTCTGGTCGTAGGTCGGATACGAGCAGGCTGCCAAGATCTCGCCTGTCGTAGGATCGGTGACCAGCGCCGAGCCGTTCTTGGCCTTTGTCTTCTCGACAGCCTCTGCCAGGGCATCCTCGGCCGCACGCTGGATATTGACGTCGAGCGTCGTCACGAGATCAACGCCGTCGACCGCAGCCACCTTTTTATAGGCACCGCCCGCGATATAGCTGCCGTCCCTCGCGCGCTCGCGTACGAGAGAACCGTTCGTGCCGGTTAGAAGCTTGTTGTATTGCTTTTCGAGACCAGTCAAGCCGTCGTTGTCTACATTCACTACACCCAGCACCTGCGATGCCAGATTGCCGTATGGATATACGCGCTTCATGGCCTGCTCAAAAAGCACGCCGGGCAGGTTCTTCTTCTCCAGCGCCACAGCATCGTCTTCGTCCACCTGGCGCTTGATATACACCCAGGTTCCATCGGACTCAACGAGCTTGCGGCAGGTCTTTTTATCGATTCCAGTTGCCTTGACCAGCGCCGACACCGTCTTGTCAACATCCTCGACAAGCTGCGGGTTCACAGCGATGTTGCGACATTCGACCGACGACGCCAGCACGTTACCGTTGCGGTCGTAGATGGTGCCACGTTTGGCATAGAGGGTCTGCGCAAGCAGGCGACGCGCATCGGCACGCTCGCGCAGTTTATCGGCTTCGACAATTTGATAGTCGGCAAGGCGAAAGACGCCCAAGCCCAAGCCAAGCCCAATGAATCCCATGACGGCTTTGCGGCGAGGCAGCGGCGTGCCTGTGAGCCATTCGGTCGACGAACTCTTGCGCGACCTAGTGTTATGCACTTGAGGGCCGCCCGAGCCGCGAAGTCGCGACGCCGGGTCGTTGCCACGGGACTGCCCGGCGTTGTAAGATTGCCGACCCGTTCCTTGATAACCAGAACGTCCCCGCGACGAGGGACGTCCAGAACCGCGGCCCCCATCGGAACCGCGGCGATAGTCATTTGTCATACTCAGCTACCGTCTTGCTACTGAGCGGTCGCGGTCGCGTTGGCGCCCGCGGCTGCATCCTGCGAAAAGTCAAGTGTAACGCTCTCGCTGGGCTCCACCATGCCATAAGCGCCCGCAAGGTCGCGAATGCGCGTGTCGGCGCCATAGACCGAATGCATGACCTCCAGGTCGGAGCTCTCATCGGTCGCCTTTTCGAGCGTGTTGGTAAGCTCGGCGTTGCTGTTGAGCACCTGGGCCGTAACGCCGGCGAGCGCCACGCGGGCGACGCCGATCGTCATGAAGATAGCCGCAATGATGCAAAACGTTTTAAGAACGCTCATGAAAACCGGGCTTACCGCCTGGTTTGCCTGACGGCCCGCGCCCGTGTAGACATCAAAGCGCGGCGTGCGCTGCTCACGGGGAGCAACGGGGGCCTGCGGCGTCTCACGATAGGCGGGCATGGCGTTCATATCATAGGCGAGTGCTGCGTTTGAAGTGTTGTAGCCCATGATATGCCGCCTCCCATCCCGAGTACGTTGGTAGTGTGTTTAAGCTTCGTTTATGGTGCGAGCGGGAGGTCCAATATCGCGCGGTCGCGCCTACAGACGCTGCGCCACGCGGATTTTGGCTGATCTCGCCCGAGGGTTGCGCTCAACCTCATCAGGCTGGGCAACCAGGGGTTTGCGGGTGATGACCTTGAGTATCGGCACGTTGCCGCACACGCACACCGGAATCTCCGGCGGACACGTGCACCCCTGGCTCATCTCCTTAAAGTGGTTCTTTACGATACGGTCCTCGAGCGAGTGATACGAAATGACGCAGATACGTCCGCCCGGGTTGAGCCACCTGGTGGCGGCATCAAGCCCTCGTTCGAGCACATCGAGCTCGTGATTGACCTCGATGCGAATGGCCTGGAAACTTTTCTTGGCCGGGTGTCCACCATGCCGACGAGCGGCAGCTGGGATACCCGCCTTGATGATCTCGACAAATTGGCCGGTGGTTTCGATCGGTTCTTGCTCGCGGCGGCGCACGATCTCGCGCGCGATCTGCGAGGCGAACTTCTCTTCGCCGTAGACGCGTAGAATCCGGGCGAGGTCGTGTTCGTTATAGGTGTTGATGACCTCAGCTGCGTTTAAGGTGTTATTGCCCGGATCCATCCGCATGTCCAATGGGGCGTCCTCGTTATACGAAAAGCCCCTGCCAGGGATATCGAGTTGCGGTGACGAAACGCCCAAATCGAACAGGAAGCCATCGACCCCGGGCACCTCGGCCGAGCAAAGCAGCTCGTCCAAGTCGCCGAAGTTGCCCTTCAGCAGCTGGTGCGGTACGCCGGGAACCTCGCGGTCCAGACGGGCGCCAGCGGCCTCGAGGGCCATGTCGTCCTGATCGACGCCGAGCAAAAGGCCGGTCTCCCCCACCTGCGCGGCCATCTTTACCGAATGGCCGGCACCGCCAAGGGTGCAGTCGCAGACGACGGAGCCGCTCTTTAGCTGCAGCGACTCAAGCACTTCGCCGAGCATGACAGGTTCATGCCGATATTCTTGTGTCAAGATCCCACGCTCCATCCGTTACCCGTGCCTTGCCCTTACGAGAAGAAGAGGTCCAGCAGGGCCTCATCGTCATCGTCCTCATCGGCCGCGGCGCGATCCCAAACCTCAAGGTGGTCGTAGTTGCCCACAACCGTGACCTCGCGGTCGAGGTTCGCCTGCTTGCGGAGAGACTCAGAAAGACCGATACGACCGGCGCTGTCCACGTCCATCGACGTGGTGCGCTTGTTGATCGCCCTCATGAGCTTCTGGTCGTTGATGTCGCGCGGGTTAAAACCCTCGTGGCCCTCACGACCCGCGAAGAGTCCTTCGACCCACTTATCGAAGGCCTCGGCAGAGAACACGTACAGAGCATCGACATCCAGGGCTTTGAACACGCGAACGTGCTCTCCAAGCTCCTCGCGAAGGGGTGCAGGCAGGGACAGACGACCTTTTGCATCGAGATTGCGCTCATATGCACCAGTCATTCCCATGTGCGCCCTCCCCTCGGTTACTCAGATGGCACGTACGCGGGGAACCCCCCCGCCTGTCGACGTCATCAATAATATGGGGAACCGCCCCATTTTTCAACACCTTTCCCCACCCCTTCCCCCACCCCTCCCCACCATTCCACCCCCAATATGTTGTAAAACACCCCCGAGCATATGTTCGAAAACACAATATGTTGTGTTTGCAGCAAAGGCGGGATGCCACCTGTAGAACCACGCCCGCGAACCTCAACCTTCAAGTTGACCTTGAGGCGATTTTTACGTCCCTTTACACGCCGTTCACATCGCCCCCAAACTCCCCCACCCACGGTACACACGGCCCACCGCCGCGTCGGTGTCTAGCGAAAAATGGGACGAGCCCCAGATTGCCCATGCGCGCGCAAAAGCACGCCGCGGCAATCTGGGGCCCGTCCCCAAATACCTATAGATATGCAGGCCAGCGATGTGTTAACGATGTGCCAGCGGGTGCGCCGCCAGATAGACCTCGGTCAGTTGCGTACGATCGACATGCGTGTAGACCTGCGTGGTCGATATATCGGCATGTCCCAAGATCTCCTGTAGCACACGGAGGTCCGCACCGCCCGCAAGCATATGGGTGGCAAAGGAGTGACGCAGCGTATGGGGATGGAGTCCCACCAGCCCCACCTGGCGCCCGTAGCGCTCACAGATGGCATGGATGCCCTGGCGCGACAGACGGCGGCCGTTCTTATTTAAAAAGACCGCCGAGGTCTCGGTTCCGTGGGCATGGGCCGCCAAGCGAGAACGCCCCTTAGTTATATAGCGCGTCAGAGCTCGCGCCGCGCTTCCCACCAACGGGGACAGGCGTTCCTTTGAGCCCTTACCGCGAACGAGCACAAAGCCATCGTCGATATGGATATCGCCCACATCGAGCCCCACCAACTCACTCACACGCAAGCCGCATCCGTAGAGCACTTCCAAGATGGCATGGTCGCGCAAGCCCATCTCGCCCTCGGGGAAGTCTTGATCGAGCAGCGCCGAGACATCCTCCACCGATAGATACTCCGGCAAACGCTCAGCCTTTTTAGGCAGGCGCAACGCCGCCGTTGGATTTTGGGCCACAATCCCATCGCGCACCAAAAAGGCATGCAGGCCCTTCACGGCCGCAAGCGCACGCTCCACCGAGGCATCGGAATAGCCCCCATCGCGACGGTCGGCGACAAAGCCCTCCACGACCTGACGAGTCACCTCATCAAAAGACATGATGCCCGCCCGCTCCAGATACGCGCAGTACGTCGTCAGGTCACGACGATAGGCCGCAATCGTGTTGCGCGCCAAACCCCGCTCGACCGCGAGGTAATCGAGATACTCCCCCGCCGCCACGGCGAGCGACGAGGGAGTAGCTTCGGTATGTTCTTTGTTCGCCGGCACCCTTAGTCCGTAGCGAGGTTCATGGGCGTCACCTGCAGGCGATCGACACCCTCGTGCTGACCGATCGAGGCACGCACGAACTCTCGGAACAGCGGCTGCGGGTTGGTCGGACGGCTCTTGAACTCGGGGTGAGCCTGGGTTGCCACATACCAAGGATGCACGTCGCGCGGCAGCTCGACCATCTCGACTAGGCGCTCGTCGGGCGACAGACCCGAGATAACCAAACCGGCGTCCTCAAGCTGGTCGCGGAAGGCGTTGTTAAACTCAAAGCGGTGACGGTGACGCTCGTAGACGAGATCCTCGCCATATGCCTCGCGAGCGAGGGTATCGGCGGCGAGCTTGCACGGATAGGCGCCCAGACGCATGGTGCCGCCCTTCTCGGTCACGTCCTCCTGCGAGCTCATCAGATCGATGACGCTAAACGGGCCGTCCGGATCGAACTCGGAGGAGCTGGCGCCGGCAAGGCCGACGACGTTGCGGGCGAACTCGCACACGGCCACCTGCATACCCAGGCAAATGCCCAGATACGGAATCTTGTGCTCACGGGCAAACTCGGCCGCGAGGATCTTGCCCTCCAGGGCGCGCTTGCCAAAGCCGCCGGGGACCAGGATGCCCGAGGCGTCGCCCAGAACCTCGGAGACATTCTGCTCGTCGAGGCTCTCGCCGTCGACCAGCTGGACGTCCACATGGCGATCGTAGAAGACGCCCGCATGGTGCAGGGCCTCGATAACCGACAGGTACGCATCGGGCAGCTGCGTGTACTTACCCACGACGGCAATCTTAACCTTATCGGCGTGATGGTTGGCATGGTTCTGCTTACGCAGGAACTCATTCCACTCGCTCATGTCGCGCTCACGCGGGTCCAGGCCCAGGCGCTCGCAAATACGCAGGTCAAAGTCCTGCTCGGCAAGCAGCTGCGGCACGTCGTAGATGCTCGCGCAGTCCTCATTGGTAAAGACGCAATCGGTGTCGACGTCGCAGAAGCTTGCGATCTTTCCGCGGATAGCGTCATCGATATGGTGGTCGGAGCGCAGCACGATGATATCGGGCTGGATGCCAAAGCTGCGGAGCTCCTTGACGGAATGCTGCGTGGGCTTGGTCTTGACCTCGTGGGCGGCGGCAATATAGGGAACGAGCGACACGTGGATGTAGCAGACGTTCTCGGAGCCGGCCTCCTTGCGGTACTGACGGATGGCCTCGACAAACGGTTGGGACTCGATGTCGCCGATCGTGCCGCCCAGCTCGGTGATGACTACATCGGAGCCGGTCTGCTCCTCGATGCGGCGAAACTTGTCCTTAATGGCATTGGTGACGTGAGGAATCACCTGCACGGTACCGCCCAAAAAGTCGCCGCGACGCTCGCGGGCGATTAGGCTTTTGTAGATGGCACCGGTCGTAAAGTTGGAATCGCGGGTCAGGTTCTCATCAATAAAGCGCTCGTAATGACCCAGGTCCAGGTCGGACTCGTAACCATCCTCGGTTACAAAGACCTCACCATGCTGGAACGGGCTCATGGTACCGGGGTCGACGTTCAGATACGGGTCGGCCTTCTGCATCGTTACTTTGTAGCCACGCGACTTGAGCAGACGGCCCAGCGAGGCCGCGGTGATACCCTTGCCCAGGGACGAAACCACGCCACCGGTTACGAACACATGCTTGGTCATATTGAGTTACCTGCGCTTCCCGTAGAAGTTGTTTATCCACATCTTACGGGTCTTCATTGTAATACTCGCGCCGCGGACCGTCCGCAATTTTTCTCGCGTGCGATTGCATTTCTCAATCTTGAAACAAAACGCCGCCCGGTTTCCCAGGCGGCGTCGCTATGGCAAGGGTTACATGCTGCTATCGATCAGCAACCTCGTCCTCAAGCATTTCTTGAACGAGCATGCCGGTACGGACGCCCTCAAGATACCACTCGCCACGTTCGGTGAGGCAAATGCCATTTGCAAGCTGACCGCCGTCGTCGCTATAACGCGAGACGACATCAATCATGCCTTCGGAATCCAAGCGATCGATTGCCGCGCGGGCACGATACGGCGAAACCCCCACGCGCTCGGCAAGCGTTTTGCGCGAGAAACCATACGGCCCGCCATTGTCTTCGGTTTGCTGGTCGATCTCCATCAACACCAGCACCTCGACACGCTTCATATCGTTGACACTCGCACGACCCTTGCCCGCCATAGCAGCCTCCTCAAACCGAGCACGAGCATCTAACGCGCCGTGCGCGACCGACACACCTCACGATGGCAGGTAATATCCATCATGCGGCATCCCGCTAAGGATGAAACAGTTACGGTTATTGTATACCGCTCAAATTGTTTCTAGGCAGGTAAACAGCTATTTTTCGCCGAAATAGACGCTTTATTGATCAAAAAGCCGTACCGGGCGCTAACCCGATACGGCCAAAATGCAATGCAATTACCGCGGTGCTTCAAACTTAGCGATGGAAGAAACCGCGGCGCTCAAACTTGGGCTCGCAGCACACGTTGATACCCAGTTTGCGCAGTACCGTCTCGTCCGTCGGCGAGATAATCACGCTAAAGAAGGCATCGCAACCGCGCAGCTGCTCCAGGCCCGAAAGGACGCGAGCGGCCGTCTCACTCGTGGCCGAGGTGATCGACAGCGCCATAAGCGTCTCGTCGGTGTGGAGGCGCGGGTTTTTGCTGCCCAGGAAATGCGTCTTGAGCTTGCTGATGGGCTCGATCGCCTCATCGCTAATGACCTCGAGCTCAAGGTCGACGCTCGAGACATGCTTGAGGGCGTTCATAATGAGCGAACTTGCGGCGCCCAGGCGCGTGGAGGTCTTACCGGTCACCACGGAGCCATCGGGCATGACCATGGCACCCACGGGACCACCCGTCAGCTGCTCCCTGGTGAGGGCCGCCGAGCGCGCCGGTGAGTAGTTCTTATCGATGCCGGCTTTCTTCATAATAATCTTGAGACGGTCGACTTGCTCATCGCCCACGCCGGTACGGCGCACATTTTCGACCGCGGTAAAGTAGCGGCGGACGATCTCCATCTTGGAAGCGTCGCGGCAGGCATCGTCATCGGTGATGGCAAAGCCGACCATATTGACGCCCATGTCCGTAGGGCTCTGGTAGGGGCTCTTGCCCAGGATCTTTTCCATCAGGGCACGAACTACCGGGAAGGCCTCGACGTCGCGGTTGTAGTTGACCGTGGTCTTGTTGTAGGCCTCAAGGTGGAACGAATCGATGATATTGGCGTCGTCGAGGTCAGCCGTGGCGGCCTCGTAGGCAATATTGACCGGATGCGTCAGAGGAAGATTCCAGACCGGGAAGGTCTCGAATTTGGCATAGCCGGCGGCGGTACCGTGCTTATGCTCGTGATACAGCTGCGAGAGGCAAGTGGCGAGCTTGCCCGAGCCAGGACCGGGCGCCGTCACGACGACGAGCGGACGGGTGGTCTCGACAAACTCGTTCTTGCCATAGCCGTCGTCGGACACGATCAGGTCGACGTCGTGCGGATAGCCCTCGATGGGATAGTGGAGCTTGGCGGGAATGCCGAGCGCGTTCAGGCGGTTGCGGAACACATCGGCAGCGGGCTGGCCGGCGTACTGGGTGATGACCACGGCCGCGACAGCAAAGCCGTTGCCGCGGAACAGGTCAACCAGGCGCAGCACATCCTCGTCATAGGTAATGCCAAGGTCACCACGAGCCTTGTTCTTCTCGATGTGGTTCGCGTTAATGGCGATGATGACCTCGACGTCGTCGGCTATGCTCTTGAGCATGCGAAACTTGCTGTCCGGCTCAAAACCCGGCAGCACGCGGCTCGCGTGATAGTCGTCAAACAGCTTGCCGCCAAACTCCAAATACAGCTTGCCGCCAAACTGCGAGATGCGCTCCTTAATATGAGCGGCCTGCAGCTCGATATACTTCGCGTTGTCGAAACCCTGGCGCATATATGGCTCCCGTCCCGTTTCCATTTAATGTCTTAGGCGATTATAACGGAGCCTGCCCTCCCCGATGCCCAGGCCATCAACAGGCACCAACCAAACACGCCATCGATAAGTTGCGGTGAAATAGCTCCTGTTTAACCCCTCAAGACGGCCAAACGGGAACTATTCCACCGCAACTTCCCCTTTTGGCGCAAAGTAACCTGACCCCTTTGCACCAACAGCAGAAACGTCGCGGGCAGAGAACGGACAGCGAACAGGCACCAGAGCGAGCAAGCCGCCCCCTGCGCCAACAATGGCAGCGCCGCAGGTTGAGCATAAGTCAGCGAAAGCCCACCAGAGCGAGCAAGGTGACGTGAAAGAGGAGGGCATGGCGCAAAGCAATCTGACACCTTTACACCAACAAAGGCAGCGCCGCAGGATGAGCATAAGTCAGCGAGCGCCGTCCAGGACGTACAAGTTGGCATGAAAAAGGCAAGGCATAGACCTTTTGGTCATGCCTTGCCTTTTGAATGACAAATTGTCGTCCTGGGCGGCGCGCAGCGTCGACCGGTTCCGGCGTTTGGTAAAACGCCGGAACGCAAGTCGCCCCCTCCCGCGCACGGAACGGGAGGAGGCTAAAGGTAGGAGTCTACCGGTGGGGTTACCCCACCGGACAGACGATGACCAGGTGATCCTTTACAGGATCGTCATGGTTTCCGTGGGGTACCCAAGGGGTACTTAGAGCATCACGCAAGCGACGGTCAGGATGATGGCGCAGACGACGGAGAGAGCGACGATGAGCTTAAGAGCAAACTTGAGCCAGGTCGTCCACTCGATCTTGGCCAGAGCAAGACCGCCCATGATGGCGCCGGAGGTCGGGGTGAACAGGTTCACGACACCGATGGCGGCGGAGAAGATCATGACCATGACCTCGGGCGAGAAGCCGAGCTTAACAGCCAGCGGTCCCATGATGGGCATGGAGACAGTAGCCATACCGGAGGTCGAGGGGATCAGGAAGGACAGGCCGAAGTAGACCAGGAAGCTCATGGGAGCGAAGATCACGCCGGACAGGCCAGCCAGAGCATTGGCGGCAGCGTCGAGGACGTAGACGTCGAGGCCGGTGCTAGCCATGAGGACGGAGATACCACGGGCGAGGGCGATGACGAGGACAACGGACATCATGTCGGCAGCGCCGGTGATGAAGGTGTTGACGATCTGCTTCTCGGACAGGCCGCCGATAATACCGATCAGGACAGCCATGAGGAAGAACCAGGTGGAAGCCTCGTCGAAGTACCACTGACCAATGGGCAGGCCGGTGATCAGGGCAGACCAGCCCTGAACGATGGCGTTACCGTCGGCGTCATAGACAGCGCCAGCATCGAAGAAGTTGGCGACGCCCTCGTTAAGGTCGGCCAGCGGGATGAAGCCGACGATCATGACGACGAAGGTGAAGGCAAAGGCGATCAGAACACCCTTCTGACGACCGGTGAGCTTGACCTCCTTGTGAACCTCGGAAGCAGCCTTGCCGTGAGCCTCTTCGGCGTCCTTGAGCTCCTGCATCGAAAGGATGGTGGAACCCTTGTCAGCCTTGACCTTCTTGGCATAGCTCATGACGAAGAGGATGGACATAACAGTGGTAACAATCCACAGGACGGCACCGAGGCCGATGATGATGGACTGGTTGACCTCAATGCCAACGCCAGTCAGAGCGTCAACGGCAGCACCGACGGCAAACGGGTTAACCGTGGAGCCGAGGCAGCCGCAGCCAGCGCCGAGCAGGACGGTGGCAGCGCCGACCATGGGGTCGAAGCCAGCAGCCATCATGGTGGCGGCGAGCAGGGCGTAGAAGGGAACGGTCTCCTCGCACATACCATAGGTGGTACCACCGAGGGAGAAGATGAACATCAGCACGGGAATGAGCATGATCTCATTGCCCTTAAGCTTCTGCACCAGAACAGCAATGCCGTTGTCCAGGGCGCCGGTCTCGGTCATCATGCCGAGGAAGCCGCCGAGGATCATAACGAAGAGGCAGACGGGCAGAGCGTCAGCGAAGCCCTTGACCGGGGCGGTGCAGAAATCGCTCAAGCGGGCAGCGGTAACCGCGCCACCGGACGTACCGGAGACGATAACGGTAACAACCGCGACGATTGCCAGCAGAGCAAGAAGAATGGTGAACGATGAAGGCATACCGCGCTTTTTCTTAGCGGTCTCAGTCATAGTTCTCATCCCCCCTTCATAAATCATTTACTGATCTCGCCCGAAGCGGCTCTTCCGTGCCGTGCATGTCGCTCGGTGCGAGATTTTTACCAGACAAAAGCGCTCGGGGTGCGCAGCAATGCACCCCGAGCGAGATGCTAGATGCTCTTACTTGAGCGTAGCGTACATGACAGCCTTGATGGTGTGCATGCGGTTCTCGGCCTCGTCGAAGACCTTGGAAGCGGGGCTCTCGAAGACCTCGTCGGTGACCTCCTGCTCGGTGATGCCGAACTGCTCGCACTTCTCGGCGCCAATCGTGGTGTTGGTGTCGTGGAAGCTGGGCAGGCAGTGCAGGAAGATGGCACCCGGGTTGGCCATAGCCATGACCTCGGAGGTAACGCGATACGGAGTGAGCTGAGCGATGCGCTCGGCCCAGACCTCGTCGGGCTCGCCCATGGAGACCCACACGTCGGTGTAGAGAACGTCGGCACCGGTGACGCCGTCCTTGACGTCGGTGGTCAGCTTGATGGTGCAGCCGTTAGCCTCAGCGATGGGCTTGCAGGCCTCGATGACGTCGTCAGCGGGCATGCACTCCTCGGGGCCGCAGGCCACGAAGTTCATGCCGAGCTTGGAGCAGACGACCATGAGGGAGCGAGCGACGTTGTTCTTGCAGTCGCCCATGAAGACGAGGGTCTTGCCCTTGATGTCGTAGTTGAAGTTCTCCTGGACGGTCAGGATATCGGCGAGCATCTGGGTGGGGTGCCACTCGGTGGTCAGGCCATTCCATACGGGCACGCCAGACTTAGCAGCGAGCTCCTCGACGTCGTCCTGGGCAAAGCCACGGAACTCGATGCCGTCATACATGCGGCCGAGAACGCGGGCGGTGTCCTCGATGGACTCCTTCTTGCCCATCTGGGACGAACCGGGATCGAGGTAGGTGACGCCCATGCCAAGATCCATGCCGCCGACCTCGAAGGCGCAGCGGGTACGAGTGGAGGTCTTCTGGAAGAGCAGAACGATGTTCTTGCCCTCGAGATAGCGGTGAGGAACGCCGGCGCGCTTCATGTCCTTGAAGTTCTTGGAGAGCTTGAGCAGGTACTCGATCTCCTCGGTGGTGAGGTCGAGGAGCTTGAGGAAGCTACGGCCGGAGAGGTTAACACCCATGGTTCAAATCCTTTCGAAGAAATGAATTACGTAAGTATTAGTGTTGCCCGTTTGACGGGCGAAACCGGTGCGGTTGTAGGGGGACCGCACCGGAAACGGAAAGACTTAGAGGTCCTCGCGCCAGAAGGGCATGCTCATGCAGCGCGGGCCG